>JBEEHC010000104.1:0-17681 GCA_041167205.1 Verrucomicrobiota bacterium | reverse complement strand
CTCGGCATTAACGAGGTTTTTCAGATCCTCCGTGGGGGCCTTGCTTTCATCTATTAGATCGAAGAATCGCAGGGCTGCCCATAGGTAGCTTTGCGTTCCTCCCGACTGTCCGGCCAGCACCGTCTTGTCGATGCGAGCCGGGATTATGCCGTTCTTGTTTAGGCTTGTGACAACGTTCTTGAACGTTGTGTAAGGGAGATAGGGTGGTTTGTTTTGGATTTCGTCGCTCATATGTTTGCCTTTCTGTTCCGCATAATACATCTGGCATATATGCCGTCAAGCGAGGTTTTGAGATTATTTTGGATTATTTATTGTGCGGGATTACGGCATAAAGCAAATTTGGTCCATGAATTACAAAAAAGGTCAGGCTGTGTCGGTAAAGGACTGTAATGGGCGCGGTGTCCCCTGCGCGTGTGGAAAGATCAGGGGCCGATCGTGCTGGTTGCCTCGGATGAGGTGTTTCGGCTGTTGGAGCGGGGAGAAACAACGCCGTGGCCCCTTGGCTTCGCACGAAAAGACGTGTCGCCCATAAAGAAGCGTTCGCAACGGGCGTGAGGTTGCTATAATGATTCTCATGCCTGCGGCCAAGCCAGCCTCCAGTAGCCTCCCATTCGACGAAACGATGCGTCGATTGATGAAAGTGCCGCCGCCGCCAAGTGGCAAGAAAGCAAAGCGGGGGGAATCAGCTCGCCGGAAGCAACGGCCCAAAAAAGGCTGATGCTTAGAACATCAGCGGAAAGAGCAAATCGAACCTCCGGCGAGTAATGAATCGCAGGACGGAAGAACGATATCCCGCCGACCGAACGCTAACCCGAAAATCGCGCGCGATGGCTCTTACAGTCTCTTTCAAAAGGGTGTCCGGGTGAGTCAGCCCCTCGTTGCGAAGCCGTGTCTGGTGAAAGGCGAATCTCTCCCTGTAGAGGTTTTCCGGTTGAAGGATTTCTGCGGCTAGGGACTTCGCATCCCGTTCGATGGCGCGATATTCAGTGTCCGTCAGTTCTTCGGTTCGGCGGGGTGCCTTCTGGGGCTTCTGCGGGGCCAGCAAATTAAATTCCAGCACCCGATGAGCAAGTTCCTCGGCTAAGGTGAAGCGATATCGCTCATGGAGATATGTGTAGTCTTGATTGACAACAATATACTGCGTCGCGCGCGCTACATATGCCTCGACGGGAATCCCTCTCATTGATCGAAAGATCAATTCGAGGTCGAAATCTTCGATGATGCCCTCGATATCAATCGCGAAGTTCCGCCTGCGTGCCGGAAACTTTTGGAGGATATGCTGCGCTAATGCGCGGAGCTCGTTTCGAGTTTTAGATTTGTACGCTGACTTGGGGCTGGAGCTCATCCGAGAAAACCGCGTTCAAAATCATAGTTCTCTCAAACTCGCCCGGCTTTTTCGATTCATCATTCCAGCGGTAGCGTATCGGTTCCAAGTCTTCCCGTGAGAAAATATTTCCGAATGTCAGCGCGACCGCTCGCTTGGCTTTTTCAACCAATTCGACGAATTTGCGGAGTTCAGTTTCGACGATATCCAGCACAGCGGGAATCGCCCTTTCCTGTGTGTCTCCTAACCAGCGAATCACCCCGGCCTCCAGTTCGGTATATTGAGCTGGCGTCAACGAAATTTGTGTCGCGAAGCGGCGCTTAACAATACCCCGCCTCTGGCGAGCGGCTTTAATCCATTTGCCGAGGATTACGGCTGGGTGTTCGAATAACTTGTGCATGGGACTGACTATTTGTTGCGGTTGACGGCTCCTTGTAAAGCAGAATGTAGACCGGGGGACTACCATTCGCAAACTGCCCTCCTTGGCGGCGCTTTTAGGCTGCGCGTCCCCCAGGAATACGCCTCCCAATTCTCAATACGGGATTGCCGGGGCGAAGTTGGTTTCATTTGTTAAGTGCACACTGCCGGGACGAAATACCGCAGTTGTTGTTCCCCGCTCGCGCAGATGGTTTTACCCGGCGAAAAGAACCGGGAGGCCCGGTGGCTTGCTTGCGTTGCATGTCGCCTCTGCTAGATACACCGGAAAGTTTTCCGCTCTCGCATTTGCCATCCCATGTTCGCCCGACAACTGCTCGCTTTTTCCTCGATTAGTCTCCTGATTCTTTCGGGACTCGCCGGACAGACCGTCCCGGCGGCGCAGCCCGTGGAAAGAAGCAGTTCCGCAGCCGCCTCAACTCCCGCGACCTCACCAGCTCAACCGCAGATCACTTTCAACTCCGTGCACGTCGACGGACCTCATATTGCGTTGACGTTCGACGACGGCCCGCACGCAACCCTCACGCCAAAGTTGCTCGATCTCCTCGCGGCGCACCATATGAAAGCGACGTTTTTTGTGGTGGGCCAAAACGCCGCGGACCATCCCGACATCCTGCGGCGCGCAGTCCGCGAGGGTCATGAGATCGGGAACCACTCCTGGTCTCATCCGAACCTGGGAAAAATGTCCGACGAAGCTGTGCGCCGCGAGCTGCAAAAAACGGACGACGCGATCTTCGCCGCGATCGGGAAGCACCCGACGTTGATGCGGCCACCGTACGGGTCCATCACGGCGCGGCAGAAGCGCTGGATTTATGACGATTTCGGTTATCGAATCATCATCTGGGATGTAGACCCGCTCGATTGGAAAAGGCCGGGACCGAGCGTCGTGTGCAATCGAATCCTGAAAGAAACGCGGTCCGGTTCGATCGTGCTCGCGCACGACATTCACCCCCCGACCCTGGAAGCGATGCCGGCGACGTTCGATCAGTTGGACCGGAAGGGCTTCAAATCGGTCACCGTGTCGGAGTTGCTCGCAATGGCGACACCGTTGCCGCCGAAGCCCACGACCATCCCACGCGCCATCGCCATTCCCGCCGCTTCGCCGGGCGCCATTTACACTCCGCCAGCCACGACCAGCACCCCGGGCGGCTAGGAGCCGGGATGATCGCCGATCACTACCTGCAGCTTCGAACCGAACTCGAAATTGCGCTCGCGGGATTGCTCAAACTGAGCTCCGACATGCGCCGCGACTCGGCCACGTTGGACATACTCCACGGCTTGCTGACAGATATCCGGGAGCCGTTGCTCTTTGTCGTCGTCGGTGAAGTCAAAGCCGGCAAATCGTCCTTGCTCAATGCGCTTTTCGGCCAGGAATTTGCCAGGGTGGATGTTCGCCCGGCGACAGATCGGGTTTACATTTTTCGCTACGGAGCAGAGGAAAAATCGGTCGAGGTTTCTCCGCAGCTCACCGAGCGCTACCTGCCGATCTCGTTCTTGAAGGACTTCAACGTCGTGGACACGCCGGGCACGAACACGATGGTGGCCGAGCACCAAACCATCACCGAGAGTTTTATCCCGCGCGCGGATCTTGTCCTGTTCGTTTTCTCGGTCGTGAACCCGTGGTCGCAATCCGCCTGGGACCTGCTGAATTTCGTCCAAAAGAAATGGCTGAAGAACATCGTCTTCGTGCTCCAGCAAGCCGATCTGCGTGAGGCTTCGGAGATCGAGCTCATTCATCGGCATCTTCAGGACACGGCCATGCAAAAGCTGGGGTTCACGCCGCCGATCTTTCCGGTTTCCGCCCGGAAGGCGCTCCTGGCCCAAACCACGGGTCTGGACAAGGAAAGGCTCTGGACGGAGAGCAACTTTGGTCCGCTGGAAGAACAGGTCGATCGCATGGTCACGGAATCCGGCGCGGGCATTTTGAAATTGCAATCGACCGCGAAGACGGCCGGCGTAATTCTCGGGGACGTGGCGGAGGAGATTCGCGGCTGTTTCGACACTATCTTGCGCGACGAAAAACAGCTCTCGCGGGTGGATGAGTTTCTTCGAGCGCGCAAGGACCAAACGTTGCGGCAGGTGGCGGGATTTCTTCGCGGTGTCGAGCAGGCGTGCCGCGAGTCTGCCAGGCAGGGAATGCGAATGCTCGAAGCAAAACTCTCCTTCTGGCGGACATGGCGCCTCGTCTGGAGCCGTGAGCAATGGCAGCAGGAGTTCCAAACGGACGTGGAAGCGAAACTACGCCAGAGCGTTCAGCCCCAGGTGGAGAATGCCGTTCAGTTGCTGGAGACCGATCTGCGCGGCCTCTGGCCTCAACTGCAAGACCTGCTCGAGGCGAAATTCGATTCCAGCGGCCAAAACCGCCTGAGTAAGGCGATGCCCGATTTCGCGCGTCAGCGCCGCGATCTCCTGCAATCGATTCAGCTTTCTCTGGTCGAGCGCATTGCGGGAAAGGGAGTGGAAGATCAACTGGCCCGCATGTTTCGGGAGACGGCAGCCTGGCTCCGGTTGCCGGCGGGCGTGGCCGCGGCCGGCGGAATCGTCACAGTCATTGTGGCGATGAGCAGCGCGGCCGTAGCCGATGTAACCGGTGTGCTCGCAGCTTCCGCCGCCATCATCGGAACGATCGTTGCTTTTACTCAACGGAAGAAAATCCTAGCCGCCTATGAGAGGGAAATGGAAACGAAACGCCTGGAGCTGATCCATGCGATCGAGGAGCAGATGAACCACGCCATCGATCTTTTCTACCAGGAGATTTCGGTGGCGTTCGAACCGCTGGCCGCTTTTTGCACGGCCGAACGCAAGCGCTACGAACCTCTCATGCAGAAGGCGGAAAAGTTGCAGGAGACCTTGGGAGCACTGGCCGCACGGCTTGGTTCTTCGGGCGAGTAGCAAATCGCCCTTCGAGCGGCGAAGCGCCCGATCCAACTTACTTCTTCGTCTTGTCCGTCGTTTCCTGAACGACTTTCTGCTCGGTCTGTCGCTTCGCGATTACGAAATGGTTGTTGTCCCCGTAATTACGCCAGGGTCCTGGCGGGACGTCGCGCACCTCGATGAATTGCCAGTCGGTCACATCTGTGGGCGACAGGCCCAGGAAATCCCGCACCGCCGGTGAAACATCCAGACCAGCCCCGCGGTTCAGGTTCGGCTTCGGTCGCTCGTTCTGAAAGACATATTGAAAATGATCGGTGCGAAAAGGCCCGCAATCTTCCCATTGCGCGTAGCAGGTGCGATTGCCCTTGCGGATCGCGAGCCAACGGTCCTTGCAAACCGATCGGCCCGGTTCGGAGTAAGCTTGTTTGAACCAGGGAATCACCAGCGCCGCTTCCGGCTTGAACTGCCCGTGCGTCACATCGTTGTAGGGCAGCGCGCAGTAAAAAGGATTCTGTCGCGGGACGAACGAGGCGGGAATGTAGTTGCGGCGCGACCCGGGATCCGGGCTATCGAAGCCACCGTAATTCGAAGTCCAATTGGCGTCCCAGGAGCTTTTCACATTCGGCACCGGGTTATTCCCGGCCGCTGCCTCGCCAATCCAGAAAACCGTGGTCACAATATTCGTCTTCCACGGAAATCGCGTCATGCTCTTTTGCGAGGTCGTCGGGACGAAGACTTGCGGTTCGACTTTGAGGAGCGCCTGCTCTCGCAACTTCATCGCATATTTCGCGAAATCCGCGCTGCTTTCGTAGGGCGATTGACCGCGCAAACCGACGGCGGTCGCTACCAACAGGGGGAAAAGGACGAAAAATCTTCTCATCGAGCCAATTGGCGAGGTTGTTTTATCCGATAAAACCCGGAAAGGCAAGTGTTTCCCTCATGGATCGGCCAGCGCCGTCCGGGTCACTTTCCTTACCTAGCACTATCCATTCCAGCCTTCGCTTCGAGCGCAGCGGAAAGTGGAGGCTGCCACGCCGTAGTAAAACGAAGGCGAACCGTGCGTCGGCGATCTTCACCGGCGCTCCAAGACTACGGCCTGGCAGGCCAGTCAGGTCCGGCTGATCAAGGTGTCTCGCCTGAAGCGCCGGTCCGAGAGCTCGGGATAGTCGAGCGTGAAATGCAAACCCCGGCTTTCTTTCCGGCTGAGCGCCGAATCGACGATCAGCGCGGCGACCGTCGCCAGATTACGGAGCTCCAGCAGGTCGACCGAGATCTTGAAATTCCAGTAAAACTCGCGGATTTCCCGCTGCAAATTACGGAGCCGCGCGCTCGCCCGCTGGAGCCGTTTGTTCGTCCTGACGATCCCGACGTAATCCCACATCAGGCGCCGGATCTCGTCCCAGTTGTGATAGATCACCACGAGCTCATCTACATTCTGGACGTCCCCGGATTCCCATTCCGGGAGTGAAATCGTCCGGGCCGCGTGCGAGGTCGGTTGTTCGCGGACCAGGGATTCGCAGGCGCGATGCGCCATGACCAACCCTTCGAGGAGGGAATTGCTCGCCAATCGATTTGCTCCGTGCAGACCGTTGCAAGCCACTTCGCCGATCGCGTAAAGGCCAGGCAGCGTCGTGGTTCCGTTCACGTCTGTTTTGATTCCGCCACATTGATAGTGCGCGGCCGGGACAACCGGGATCGGTTGCTTGGCCATATCGATCCCGAAACGCAGGCATGTTTCGTAAATGTGCGGAAAACGCTCCCGCAAAAATTCGGGCGAACGGTGCGTGATATCGAGAAAGACGCATTGCGCGCCTGAGCGTTTGACCTCCGCGTCGATGGCGCGGGCCACGATGTCCCGCGGCGCGAGTGAACGTTGGGGGTGATATCGACTCATGAAATCTTCGCCGCGGCTGTTGCGCAGAATCCCGCCTTCGCCCCGCACGGCCTCGGATACCAGAAACGACTTCGCCTTCGGGTGAAAGAGGCAGGTGGGATGGAATTGAATGAACTCCATGTTAGAGATGACCGCTCCCGCGCGCCAGGCCATCGCCACCCCGTCGCCCGTCGCGATATCCGGGTTCGTCGTGTACAGATAAACTTTCCCACAGCCACCCGTGGCCAGGACCAGCCGGTCGGTCCGGAGGGTTTCTACCTCGCCCGTGCGCTCATCGAGCACGTAAACACCCAGGCAGCGATCCTCCGTGGCGAAGCCGAGTTTGCCCGCCGTAATCAAATCGACGGCCATATGATTCTCCAGCAACTCCACCCTTGGGGAGTGGTCGAGCTCACGCAGCAGCGTCTTTTCGATCTCGAGGCCGGTCACATCCTGCACATGCAAGACACGCCTCTTCGAATGGCCGCCTTCGCGCCCGAGGTCTGGCTCGCGGTGCCCGGAGACTTCGCGGTCGTCGAAATGCAATCCGATCTCCACCAACTCTCGCACGCGCGTCGGACCCTCCATCACAATCGTTCGCACGGCGGCCTCGTCGCACAGACCCGCACCCGCTTCGAGGGTATCCTGCACATGAAGTTCGAATGAATCTTCGTCGCTCGTCACACAAGCAATGCCTCCCTGCGCCCACGCCGTGTTTGAGTCGGCCCCCTTGCGCTTCGTAATCACGGCGACCGAACCGTGCGCCGCCGCCTTCAAAGCAAAGGTCAGCCCGGCAATGCCGCTGCCGATGACGACGAAATCGTATTCCTTCATGGGAGTCGGATGTTGTCGATCAGCCGAGTCTGGCCGAAAAAGACCGCGAGCGCGATGAGCGAATTGGGCTGCACGATTTCCAGCGGCAGCAATGTCTCGGCACTTACCAACTCAAGGTAATCGATCCGCGCGAGTGGCGACGCGTCGATCACTTTGCGCGCGGCCGTGATCATCGCCGGCGTCGACCGCTCTCCGCTGGCCGCCAGCCGAGCCCCCTCCAGCAGTGCAGCGCACAATACGGGGGCTTGCTGGCGCTCACCCGCGTTCAAGTACTGGTTGCGCGAACTGCACGCCAGCCCGTCGGATTCCCGAACGGTAGGCGCCCCGATAATCTCGATCTGAAAATTCAGGTCGCGCATCATCCGGCGAATGATTGCGAGTTGCTGGAAATCCTTCTCACCGAAAACAGCCGCGTCCGGCGCGAGAATGTGAAAGAGCTTCGCCACGACCGTGCAGACCCCGCGAAAATGCCCGGGCCGGGATTTGCCACACAATGTGATCGAAAGTGAATTCTCCTCGATCGCGACCGAAAAATCGGAAGCATACATTTCCTCCGGGCTGGGCCGGAAAAGAATGTCTACGCCCGCGCGTCGGCAGAACTCCTCGTCATCCGTTTCCCGGCGCGGGTATTTTTCGTAATCCCCGCCCGGGGCGAACTGGAGCGGATTTACAAAGATGCTGACCGCGACCTCGCCTTGCTTGCCGGCAGCTTCACGCGCAAGCCGGATCAATTCGAGATGACCTCGATGCAGCGCCCCCATGGTCGGCACGAGAACTCTGCGCTTTGCCGTGAACGGCACGCGGGCAACCGTGTGAAAGATTTCCATATTCAGATTCCCGCAGACTCCAGCCAGATGGCCTGGCGGGCGAAGCGGAATTTGCGATGGCCAAACCTCCTCCAGCCGGCGCGTTCCGCCAGTAAGGCAAATTCGCGAAAGGAAAAGGCGCGCGCGGCCGAGAGGCGCGCATCGTTTCGCGTCATGGGTTCGCGATAGATCAATGCGGTCAGAAGATAAACTCCCGTGGTCGCGAGAAAACCTCGGCGCAGGTCGGAGACCAAGACGAATTTTCTCGATAGATGCCGGCACCGCTCCAACAGCCGCACTGCCGCGGTCTCATCGAAATGGTGGAGCGCCAGCGAGCAAAGCACGATGTCGTATTGCCCGTCTTCTTCCAAGGAAAGTATGTCGCCTTGTATGAACTCGATCTCTGGATAATCCGCGCTCAAGCCGCGAGCGATTTCCAGCGTGGAGCTTTGTTGGTCGATCGCGTCCACCGCCGCCTTCGCGTCGATTGCTCTGGCATGGTCGACGACGAGACGCGGGATATCGCCGGAGCCCGTGGCCAGGTCGAGCACCCGCACCTGCATTCCGGGTTGGATCCAGCGTCTCAAAAAATGCATCGTCAGGGCATAGCTTCCAAAGTGGCGATTGAACTGACGCAGGTTATCCAAATCGCTTACCAGCTCGGCCGTCACCGGCTGCGGCCTGTCCATCAATTCCGGCTCGGCCGGATCAAATTGCCGCTTCATCACCTGCTGTTGTAGCGGCAGTCGGAGCTTGCCTTGAGCGTGCCGAATAGGACCGCCGAGAGAGCTGGCGCTGAAAAACGAAAGACGGCGGTCATAGACCGCCGCTACAGTTTCAGGAAACCCGACCACGATTCCGGCAGCGTCGCGGTCTCCACCTCACTCGCGATCCGCCCCTCGAAGTCCGGCCGGAAAGATGTGCTCGTGCCGTAAACCATGATGACGTCTTCCGAGCCCTCGACTCGAATGGCGTGCGCGACCCCTGGCGGGACGACAACACCGGCGTTGTTCGCCCCGCGATGATTGTCGCCATCGACGAAGAAGCGCATCGTGCGGGGAGGCAGTCCCGCGCGAACATCGCGCAAAATCATTTCCGCGATGCCCTGCACGAAGAACATCACGTCCCACTGCTCGTGGTCGTAACGGCGAAGCGAATAATTCCCCGGCTCCTCGACAAAACACCGGCGCAGCCAGTCCGCGGGCGCGCTCCCGTCAGGGATGCTTGGCGGATGGAGGTGAAAGCCTTTTGCGGTCTGCGCAAACATGCGCGCGTTGGCCCACTGCGCCGGCCAGAATCCGATGCGCGCGAGCACCCCTTCGTCCCGACGGACAAATTCACCGAATGAGCCCCGATGCCGCTGCGGGTAAATCGTGCGCGGAAAAATTTCCACGCCGGGGATCCACGCTTCCCGGATCTCCGCGCTGGTCCGATCGGCGGAGACAAGCTTTCCCGCCTCGATTCCCGCGCCAGCCAGCTGTTGCGAAAATGTTTGCGGGCCATAATCACGCATGATCAACGCCGCCCGTGCCTCTGCCGTGAGGCCTTGCCAAAGTTGTTTGTCGGGAGTGGTCATGGATAAGGTCGGTTACTTGCCTAACGAGAAATCGGCGCGCTCACGAGAAAGATTTGGATTATAATATGGGTCGTGCTGGAGCACGTCGGGCCAGCGTTCCCGCATCACCTCGGTCTCGAGCGGTTCCACGGCCGGACGGCGCGTGCCGGATTCGTGATGATACAATTTCGCGAAAGGGACATAAATGACGCGATAACCCGCGCGCCGCATCTTCAGGCATAGATCCACATCGCTAAATGTGACCGGCAACCGCTCCTCATCAAATCCGCCCACCTCATTGAAGACGTCGCGCCTGGTCAGCAGACACGCGCCGGTGACCGCGCTGTAATTGCGCGTCGTTTGGAGTTGGCGGCAAACACCAGGCACCTCGGCCGGCCACCCGCGAAACGCATGCTCGGCGATCCCGCCGACGCCGACCACGATGCCCGCGTGTTGCACCGTATTGTCCGGATACAGGAGTCTCGGACCGACCGCGCCCACCTCGGGGCGTTGCACGTGCTCGGCCATCAGCGACAGCCATTCTCCGTCGATCACTTCCGTGTCGTTGTTCAGAAAGAGTAGCCAGGGGCTGTCGGTTTGCTCCACGGCAAAATTGTTGATAGCGGAGAAATTGAAGGGGCCGCTGTAATGCAGAAGCGTGTGCTTGAACTCGGACAAATACGCGCGCGCTTCTTCCGACTGGCTGTCGTTATCCACCACAATGATCTCGTAAGGCACATAGCTGGTTTTACTCGTTAGGCTATCGAGGCAGCGGGCCAGCAAATCGACCCGGTCGCGCACAGGTATGATAATCGAGATTTTTTTTGCTTCCTGCAGTTGGCGTTTGATCCAGTAGGCATGCGTACTCCAGTCGACCGTGACATGCCCTGATTCCTTTCGCCGCTCCAGGTGCGCCTCGAGCGCCAGGCGGCCGGTCTCGAGTGAGCCAGGTTTGCGCCGGATATTATCGGCGGTGGACGTGAGGCTGCGCCGCCAATGATAAAGCACGCGCGGGATGTGATCGATTCGATCCGTCTGTTCGATAATGCGGAGGAAGAGGTCGTAATCCTGGGCGCCATCAAACTCGGAACGGAAACCGCCGATGTCCCGCAAGAGATCGCGTCGGATGAGCGTGAAATGGCAAATGTAGTTACAGGACAGAAAATAGTCCGGCGACCAATCCGGTTTGAAAATTGGTGCGTCGAAGCCTTGCTCCGTCAGCTTGTCTTCGTCGGAATAAATCAAATCCGCGTCGCGATGGTTCTGGAGCCATTTCACGTTTTGAAAAAGCGCATCCGGTTCGAGAACATCATCGTGATCCAGAAAGCCCACCCATTCGCCTTCGGCGAGGCTGAGACCGCGATTTGAGGCGGCGGAAATCCCGCCCCGATTTTTTTCATCCCTGGCCAGGACAATCCGCGAGTCACGAGCGCCAAGCTCCTGCAGGACCTGGAGCATCTCAGGATCCGTCGAGTCGTCATCGACCAGGATCAGCTCCCACTTTTCGTAGGCCTGGGCGAGGACCGATTCCACGCACTCCGTCAGCCAGGCAACCGGTGTGTTGAAGACGGGCGTGACGATGCTGATGCAAGGCTGGTAGGAGAAATTCTCAGCTTCCTTGCGCAGGGCCGCAATCCCGCCGCTTTTCACCCGACGCTTTTCGAGCCACTCCTGATAGTCGTTCGCAGGACCGGATCCGCGATCCGGCTTGTCGGGCTTCGGGAACCTCTTGCGGACTTCACGGAGGAGCTTTTGGGGCAACCGATAAGGCGCCAGCACAACCTGGCCGATCTTGCGTTCGGGCGACTTGCGCAACGCCTGCTTCTCCGCCTTCAATTGTTTCAGTTCCCGCTTCGCTTCTTTGAGCTTCAGCAGTTTTTCCTCAAGCTTGGCGATGTGGCGGTCAGCGGCCTCGAGTTCCGAAATCCGGGTGCGCAACGTCCGCCGCAACCCACGCACATGCCGGTTGAGCCGCGCAAAGGCCGACTCGACCGCCGGCACCAGCGTCTCCGCGGATTCCGCCGTCTTGCGCACCAGCCGGAGAGCAGTGGGCTCCCAGTCCTCGAGATCGCATTCGTAATCCGGCCGCAAACCGACGCGACGAAAGCCCTCGACCAGATGCGGCCGCCGGTTTGCAATTTCCGCGCCCACGCCGGAAACCAACAGCACCTCGCTGGCGCGCCGGGCAATATCTTCCACTGCGCGCTCGTCCTCACTCTGGTCTGGCGGATAAAACCAAATCGCCAGATCAGCCGGCGGGCTGCTGCCGTTTTGCGGAACTGCCGACGTCAACTCCGCCACGGAACCGCAAACCGTCGCTTTCACGCCGGCCTCTTCGAACTGCCGCTCCAGTTCCGCCCGCTCGGGACTGATGACCAGGAAAGGACCATGGCCAAACTTGTGCGCGACGAATCGCGCAAAATCCGAACGAATAGAATGGGCAGGTGACCGCAACACAGGGACACTATATTGATTGAAGCAAGGCGCAGGCAAATTTACGCTTCGGCGCGAATTCACCACTGGCGTCTCGCTGATCCTGCATGCTCGATTTCAGCATTTATCTTTTGTATCGCGCGGGCACGGCGATCGCGAGCGCACTTCCGGTGCGCGTTTTGTTTGCCATCGGAAACGTCATCGGTTTGGGCGCGTGGCTGCTCCTCCCGCACTATCGCCGGCTGGCGCGGCGTAATCTCGAGATCGCCTTCGCGAAGGAAAAATCGCCGCGCGAATTGCGCCGGATCGTCCGCCGGAGTTTTCAAGGGCTCAGTGCCAATCTGATTTGCAGCCTCAAGATGATCTCGATGCCGCTGGAAAAGCTGACGCGCTATGTCGAAGCGGAAAATCTCGACGCCGTCCATGCGGTGCTGCGCGCCGGCCGGCCGGTGGTTCTGCTTCTGAGCCACATCGGCCCCTGGGAATTGGCTGCCCAGCTCGTGCCGCATTACGCGCCTTACGCGCGGATTGGGTCGCCTTACCAGACGCTACGCAATCGTTACATCGACCGGGACGTCAGCCGAAGACGGGCCCGCACCGGCTCGGAGCTTTTCGACCGAAGCGAAGGATTTCACAAGCCAATCGAGTTGCTTCGATCCGGCGGGCTTCTTGGGATTTTTGCGGACCAACACGCGGGCGACCACGGTCTTTGGACGCCGTTTTTCGGAAAGCTCGCCTCGACTTCGCCGCTCCCGGGCCTGTTGGCAAAACGAACGGGCGCGGCGGTGATGGCGGCGGCGATTCACACGGAAGGGCCGGGCCGGTGGCGGATGGTTTTCACGCCGCGCATTGATTCGCCCGGTGACTCGGTGAACTCCATCACCGCGAAGGAAAACCGGACCATCGAGCAACAGATTCGCAAGGCGCCCGAAGATTGGTTTTGGGTGCACAATCGTTGGAAGACTCCAAAGCCCCACTTTCTCCTGACCCATTACAAGCGCGGTGTTTTCGTCCCGCCCGAAACGCGTGACTTGAAGCCATTCCGGATTCTCATTCGTGGTTCAAATTGGCTGGGGGACAGCATTATCAGCATGTCCGCCGTGCGCGCGATCAAGGCCGGGCGCCCTGACGCCCACGTTACAGTGGCGGCCCCGGAAAAGATTGCCCCGGTTTGGAAACTCGTTCCGGAAGTTGATGAAGTGATCAGCCTGACGAGCCGTTCCCTTTTCAGCGCGGTCAGATTAATCCGGCACCAAACGATCTTCGACGTTGCAATTCTTTTTCCGAACTCACTGCGCGTGGCCCTGGAAGTCTGGCTGGCAGGCGTGCCGCGCCGCGTCGGCTATCGAGGCCATCATCGCCGATGGCTCCTGAACCAAATCATTCCGGAGCGTCCGAGGCTTGGTCCCGTTCAACACCAGGTCATCCACTATCTTCAAGTTCCGCGGGAAGTCGGCGGCCTCGCCGAGCCTCCGGCAGTTCGAATGTTTTTGCCTCGAGCGAAATCAAATGGCGCGTCCGCCAAGATCGGCCTTTGTCCCGGCGCCGAATACGGTCCGGCCAAGCGGTGGCTTCCCGAACGCTTCGCCGAAGTTGCCGTCGCGATTTCGGCTCAACGGCCGGTCCAATGGATCCTGTTCGGCACATCCGGTGACGCGGAAATCGGCGCGACCATCGAATCATTGGTCGGCGCCAACTGCATCAATCGCATCGGCAAGACGACGATGGATGATCTCATCGCCGAACTGAGCGAGTGCGCTTTGTTGCTCACGAACGACACAGGCACGATGCATCTCGCCACAATCCTTGCCGTTCCCGTCGTCGCTGTCTTTGGTTCGACGGAGCCTTATCTCACCGGCCCACTCGGAAACGCCCGTCATATCATTCGTCATCATGTCGAATGCAGCCCCTGCTTTCTGCGAGAGTGCCCCATCGATTTCCGCTGCATGAAAGCGGTAACGGTGGACGAAGTGGTGGAGGCGGTTTCTTCGTTGCTGCAAACGTGGGAACGGTCGCTCGATCGTACGCAGCGCGGGCAATCGGAGAATTAAGTTCGTGCGGACACCGCCGCGCGGTGTCCCTACCTGAGACAATTCCGTTGCTTTAGGAAACGCTTTCGAAATGATGGTTTTGCATGTTGAACGAAAGCGCGCCTCGCATCCGCACCGACGTCCAGGTGATGTTCTTCGATACGGATTGCGCCGCGGTCGTCCATAACATCGCCTACCTGCGCTTCATCGAAGTCGCGCGGACTCATCTCGCCGAACAGCTCGGGCTCGGCCTCGCCCAGATGGCCGAGAATCAAAAATATCCGGTGGTCGTGCGGACCGAGATCGACTACCGCCGCGCGGCGAAGTTGGGCGATCGGCTCGTGATCGAAAGCTGGCTCGACCAACTTGAGCGGGTTCGCTTTTGGTGTGGATTCCGTGTGGTGCGTCCCGTTGACGATACGCTCATCGCGGAATGCCGTCAGATGCTGGCGATTATCCAAATGCCCGAGGGAAAGTTGCTTCGAGTGCCGGACGAGTGGGACCGATATCGAATTTCCGAGGAAGCATGATGTCCGAACGAACAAGCCAGCTCGAAGCCGAGGCGTCGACGGCCTAACGAATCGTCACCATGATCGCCGGCGTTCGCACCTTTACGCTCGAAGACACCCTGCTCGAGCCGCAGGTGCTCGATCCGCCGCCGACCCGTCACGCTCTTTTCATTTCTCTCCTCGCGCTCGCGGCCATCCTTCATCTCGCGACCGCCGGGTGGGGTGACCTCTATGACGGCGTGGAAGGTCAATTTGCCGGCGGCGCCCGCGAAATGCTGGCCACGCAGCAATGGCTTGTCCCGACGAACGACGGCGTCCCGCGTTTGCAAACGCCGCCGCTGGTCTACTGGCTGATCGTCCTCTCTTACAAAATTTTCGGTGTGACTGCTATGGCCGCGCGGCTGCCGATTGCGATCGCCATGATCGCATCGATCGCCCTGACGTTCTTGATCGGCGAACGGCTCGCCGGTTATTGGCGAGGCTTCGCCGCGGGTTTGATCCATCTTTGTTCAGCTGGCGCGTTCCTGCTCGGCCGGGCCGTCACGCCGGAGCCGGTGTTTGGCGCTTTTATCGCCGGCGCGATTTTTTGCGCGATCTGCGGCTATCAACGACGCCGGTTCCGGCGCGCGTGGTTCGCCGGGTTTTGGATCTGCGCCAGTCTCGCGTGCCTGAGCAAAGGCCTGGAAGGTCTTTTCTATCTCGCGGGCGTTTGCCTTCTCCTCGCGATCTTCTTTCGGGAAGCGCACCTGCGTTTTCGGTTCCTCGTGCATTGGACTTATCTGCTTCTTTTCCTTGCGATCGTCGCCCCCTGGTACCTCTGGGCGCAAAAATATTTTCCAGGATTCTTTCCCCGAATGTTTAACTGGCCGGGCGATCCGGGCCTGCCGCGATGGCAGTTCCTTCTCCTGCACTTTGCCTGGTGGTTTCCGGCTTCCATCCTGCTGCTGCCCGGATTGTTCTTCGCAACGCGCAGAATTATTCGGCCACATGAAATCACTTTCGCCGAAGCGCTCCCGCTCTGCTGGATGGCCGTTGGGTTTCTGCCGCTTCTCTGCCTCGGCCACCAATCGGCTTACTCCTCGATGAGTATGTGGAGCGCGTTTGCGCTCTGGGCCGCTCTAGTTTGGGAACGGACTCCGCGCCCGCTGCTAGTCCTCGGGCTTGGGTTCCTCGTTCTTGCCGGAGCTGCTGTGGGCGCGCTCGCTTTCTTCGCGCCCGATATTCTTGTTGGCCTCGCGCCAGCCGGCGCCCCTGTCGCCAGCTGGCTCGCGTTGCGCCGGTTATTCGAACTCCTGGGCGTCGCACTCGCGATCTGTGGAATGCTGGCAATCTATTTTGCCACCAAACGCTCGGAAATCGCGCTGCTCCTGGCTCTGGTCTCGATGGTTCCCATCGGTCTTTGCCTGGCC
Source organism: Verrucomicrobiota bacterium (assembly GCA_041167205.1). Classification (GTDB taxonomy): domain Bacteria; phylum Verrucomicrobiota; class Verrucomicrobiia; order Chthoniobacterales; family UBA10450; genus AV80. The sequence goes on along the minus strand of JBEEHC010000104.1, from coordinate 1,599 downwards.
GAAGGCGCTTCGCGGATCGCACCTTCGTTCTCACTCGCCAGCACCGGGCGTTTTCTGAATCCTCGCCTCGGAGAACGGAGCCAGATCCTTTACGAGGGGTCTCTGCACGACGGGAGCTCGCTGACCTTCTACCTGAACCGAAAATTATTACTCGTTAACCAAAAACCCGATTTCTTCGATCAAAGCGCATCGGCCCGGGAAAAATACCTCGACGAACCTTTCGTCTTGGAAGCATGGACCCGTTCCGATCCCATTTTCCTCATCATCGACGAGAGCCGCGTCCCCCATTGGCAGGAATTAGTCACCGCGCGCGTCCACATTTACCATCAGATAACGACGTGCGGCCGCTACGTCGTCCTGAGTAATCAGCTATAGCGCCTCTACATTATTCCAACGACGCGCGTGCATCATCAATCAGAAGCCGGCCCCATAAACTGCTGTAGGGATGAACGGTCGTGACCGGCTTGCCGTCGCGCACCAGCGGACGATGCTCGTTGGCCCATTGGAAAATCGAGCCTTCGAGATTCCGGACGTTAGTGAAACCAGCCTCGCGCAATTTCGTCGCCAGCGCCGCCGAGCGATAGCCGACGGCGCAATAGGTCACGATCGGAGTTTCCTTTGCAATTCCCGAGTTGGCTTTTTCGATCGGAGCGTTTGGGTCCACCCGGCGCGCCCCGGGAAGGTGGCTCACATCCCATTCCTCTTTTGTTCGCACGTCGAGCAGGACCGGCGGCGGCCGATTCTTATCCGCCAGCCAATCGGCCAGTTGCGCCGTGGTGATCCATTCCACCTTCGGAAAACGGTGGCGGAGCGATTGTTTCAAAAGAAACCAGTCGATGCTGCGGGAGCAGAGGAGCGCGACGGCGGCGACGATCAATCCCGTCATGAGCAAACCGAGGCGCGCATTTGGCACCCGCGAGCCGCGACGTGGAATGGGGCTGACGATTTCCATCTTGTGAGCAACGTTGATTTTCCGATCTAGCTTTGCACGAATGTTGATCGCATTCTAACTCCTGGTGAAAGTACACGGTCAACATTACCGGACGATCTGGCCTAACGAAACGGACAACCGGGTCATTCAGCTGATCGATCAGCGCTTTCTTCCGCACCAGTTCGTGATTGAAGAAGTGCGCACGGTGGAGGAGATGGCGACTGCCATCCGGGAGATGCACGTGCGCGGGGCGGGATTGATCGGAGCCGCGGCGGGGTACGGGATGTACCTGGCGACTCTGGGAGCGGCGCCGGGTGCTTCGTTCGACGATGAGCTGGCCCCTGCCGCCGAACAATTGAGAGCGACGAGACCGACTGCGGTAAATCTCGCGTGGGCCATCGAGCGGCAATTGAAAAGCATTGGCGTCGCGGAAGGCCCGGACGAGAAACGACGAGCGGCATTCGACACCGCCCGGCAAATTGCGGACGAAGACGCGGAACACTGCCGGAGGATCGGGGAGTACGGCGTGGAATTGATTCGGCGCATCAGCGAGCGAAAAGGCGGTGCGCCCGTGAACGTGCTCACTCATTGCAACGCGGGCTGGCTCGCTTTCGTGGACCACGGCTCGGCGACGGCCCCCATCTACGCCGCGCACGATGCCGGGATTC
>JBEEHC010000103.1:0-11272 GCA_041167205.1 Verrucomicrobiota bacterium | reverse complement strand
TGCCGCACCTGCTGTTCTTCTTCACGCGAAAACATTCCCAGAATCCGGTTAATCGTCTGACCTGCGTTTACGGTGTGGAGGGTCGTGAAAACCACGTGGCCGGTTTCCGAAGCGGTCATCGCGATCTCAAGCGTTTCGCGATCGCGAATCTCACCGACCAGGATCGCTTTCGGCGCCTGACGGAGGGCCGCGCGCAATCCATCGGCGAAACTTGGAAAATCCTTGCTGAGTTCGCGCTGACTGATCGCGGCTTTCCCGTGGGAGTGAAAAAATTCGATCGGATCCTCCAGCGTCACGATGTGGATTTCCTGACTGTGATTCAGTTCGTTCAACATCGCGGCCAGAGTGGTGGTTTTGCCGGTGCCTGTTCCGCCGGTGACGAGAATAATCCCGTCTTTCTCCTTAACGATTTCGCGAAATATTGGCGGCAGTCCCAACGTCTCGAGTGTCGGGACCTCAGACTGCAACTTCCGCATCACGACCGCGTGCCTGCCATTCTGCTTGAAGATGTTGACGCGAAAGCGCGCGAGATTTTCGATCGCGTAACTGCAATCACAGGAGCCACTGGCCGCGAATTCCATTTTGAGCCGCTCGCTGCCGTCCATGATATGCCCGGCGAGCTGCTCAATGAATAGCGGCGTGAGGACCGAATCGGGGCCATCCGTGGAAAATGCGGTCAGCCGGCCATGGACCTCTACCAAGGGCGGTTTGCCTGAGACGAAAAGCAAATCAGAGATACCCTCCGCGCTCCGAAGCATGCCCGTTAGAAGTGAATCAGCGATCTCGCGGTCCATGGAGTCGCGAGAAACAGAGCTAGGATCGTGCCCTTGCCTGGCGCCAAGGTCTCTGTCCGCTAGAGCGAATGGACCGCGAGCAGGTAATGCAGCACGGCCTCGTGTTCCTCGGGGCTAAGATGTGCCCGGCGGGACATTGTGGCGAGAACCCTCCGCAATCGCTCTGGGCTTAGTTTAGCAGCGTTGGGTGGCGCATGGCATTGGATGCAGCGATTCACGAGCAGCAATCGCCGCGAGCCCGCGAAGGTCGCTCCGGCGGCAACCGCCAGCGCCACGATGCAAAATGGAATGCTATTGGTGATCGTCAGCATTTGGTTTCAGGTCGCCGGACTAGATTGCCGGCCACCGCGATGTGATGACGCCACGGTTCGCTCATCAGGGAACTGTTTCCAATTGCTCGACGATCCTCGCGTCCGTCGCCGGCGTTGCTTCGAACTCCGGCGGCAGACTGCGGAGATGCCTCGCCGCATAATAAGAACCGACCACCACAATGGCGGCGAGGCCCTGGGCCAGAAGCGTTTCATACGTCGGGAAAACCGCGAACCACATTCCCATCCACGCGGGAATGGCATGGACCAGCCAGGGAATTTCCGTGCGCGAAATCCAATGGGCCAATTGCATCTCCTGCGCTTGCTCGCCCACCATCACCAGCAACACCACTCCCAGAAGAATGCCGGTCGTGATCAGCATCTTGCGATAGGGCAGACGCTGTTGCAGGGCGAACGTCAGCACCGCCACCATGCCGGAAAGCGAGAGCCCGAGGAGCGCGCCTTTCAAAACGACGCCGCCGCCGAGGCGCAACTGGTAGCTTTGCAAGAAGAGGACGACCTCGAACCCTTCGCGATAAAGCGAGGTGAATCCGAGCAGGACCAGGCCCCACCACAAACGCGACTGGGTCGATCCTCGTTCATTTGCCAGAAGCGATTTTCGCCGCCGATTGTGCGCGCGAATCCAGCCCCCCCAGTAAATCTTGTGGAAAAACCAGTTCATGATTACCAGCAACACGACGACGGCCAGCAGCCCCGTCGCCGCCTGGAGATCGAGCGCCGGGACGTTGTCCATGAGCGAACCAAGAATGCGCACGGCGATTAGCCACGTGATCAAAGTCGCGCCGAAAGCCACGCCGGCGCCGACGGCGACCGGCCGGCGATGCGCCTGTTTCGTGCCGGTCATGCTCGCAGTGATCGCCGCCAGCACGAGAATGCATTCCAGACCTTCGCGGAAAACGAGCACGCCGATATCGAGAAACGCGACCGTCGGACTGGTGTTGGGGCGCAAGGGATCGGGAGCGCCTTGTTCGGTCAAACCTTGCCAGATCAGGATCGCGACGACGGTGGCCGCGGCCACGCAAAGGCCGATCGCGATCATGGTGGACCTGCGCCGCGTGATCGCTCTCGCGCTGCGGCAATGGGGCGAGCAAGGGTCGAGATGTGCCTCAGCCGGCGCGAGCTTTGCCGTCGCGGTGATTCCTTTCACGCGGCGAAATTACCACATCACCCTGGACGCTGCTGCCGTTCGCTTGCGTTTTTTTAGCGGCGTCTTGCGAACTCAGTGCGTCTTGGGGCTCCGAGCGGTGGCGTTAAAGCTGCGGGCGGTCCTTTCACCAGCCCTTTTGTTGTGATTTGCGGCTAAGCGCGTAACATTTTCAGATGCGACGCCCGAATGGTTTCACTTTGATCGAGATTGCGATTGCCGTCGTGATCATGGTGGTGATTCTCGCGATGGCGGTGCCCAGCTTGAATGGCGTCCTGGCCGATCGCCGGCTGCGTCGGTCTCTCGATGCGATGAACCGTCTCGTCCTGCAAGCCCAGGAACGCAGCATCTCGGAGCGCCGCTCTTATCTCATTGTCTGGCGCGATAAACAGTTCGCGCTCCGTCCGGAAGGGTTCCTCCAGGGGGAGGATCGGAAACCGGTGGCGACATTCAATTGGCAAAAAGGAGAAGCCGTCACGCTTACGTTGCCGGCCGCAATCGAGGAAGAGCCGCCCTCGGAATGGATCTTCTGGCCCTCAGGCAACTGCGAGCCGGCCGTGGTGACGTATCGGGGGGCGGCCGGCGCCTGGAGAGCAAAATACTCGGCCCTCACGGCGCGGCCGGAAGTGACAGATTATGCGGTGCGCTAAACGCCTGGCGCAGGCTTTCGCGCTCTACGAGGTCCTCCTCGGCATGGCGATTTTCAGCGTGGGCGTACTCGTGCTCGGCCGCTCAGTGCAAAACTGCCTGAATGCGAGCGTGCTCAGCTCGGAAGAGGATCGGGTCCGCCAAATCCTGGCGAATCGGATGGCCGAGCTCCAGGCGAGTCCCGGGTTACCCGACGCAAACAAACAAACAAAAATCGACTCTGGCTACGGTGAAGTGACGCTAATTCAAAGGGCCGCGCCCGCCGAGTTGAAGGATGAAAAAGGTCTGGAGATGAATGGAATGATTCGGGTGACCCTGAGCGTGGAGTGGAATCGCGGCCGCTTTGCCCAATCGAAGAAGATCGAATTTTATGTTTACCGTAATGGTTAAACGCGGCTGCCGGCGGGGGTTCACGCTGCTCGAGATCGCGCTCGCCATGGCGATTCTCGGGATGATGGCGTTGGTGATCTATCGCTTTGTGGCCACGAACCTCACCATCATGCGGGTCTCCGCGGCGGAGAACGCAGCCGCGGCGCGTTATTCCGGTCTGATCAGTCTGGTCACGGCGCAACTAAGCGACCTGCCGAGCGGGGTGGGGGCGCTCAGTGGCGAACCATTTAAGTTCAACGACCGGCCGCGGGACGAGATCACCTGGATCTGCGGCAGCGGACCGGGACTCTTGACGCGATACGCTCCTGGTGAATTCATCGTCAGCATGCGGCTCAGGCCTGCGAGCGAGAAGAACGACCGAATGGAGATCGGGTTCATGCGCAAGCCGCGGGAGACGGCTGAAGGCGAGACGGAAGGCGTGACCTGGGTCCCGTTGCTGGACGACGTGCGTAGCCTGCAAATCCGTTACTTCGATCCGCGTTTGAACGCGTGGGTGGATCGGTGGACCGATCCGAGCGTACTGCCAAAACTCGTCAGGCTGGTGATCGGGCGAGCCGATCACGGAGCGTTGGAGGCCGTCATCGCGCTCGGACGGACTCCCCTACCGGTAACTCCATAATGGACGCTTTTCGCCAGAACCGGCGCCGCGGCGCTGCGCTGATGCTTTCGCTCTGGGCGTTATTTTTGCTCAGCGCGATGGTTATTTCCTGGGCGCTGGACATCGATTCGCGCCTGGTCCTGTCGGGATACGCGAATCGGAATCTGGAGGCGCTCGCGTTGGCGTGTTCCGGGGTCGAGGTCGCGATGTGTCCGAGCCCTCCGACCAAACCGGATTCGCCCGCTTTGGTAGGAGGATTTGGAAAAGATCAAAGATACGAAGCGCGCATCACGGGCGAAGGAGGACGACTAAACATCAACTGGCTGATTCAAGGCGAAAATCCGGCTCGCCTCGAGATCTTGCGAAGGTATTTGGAGATCAAAGGTGTCGACCTGAACGAACGCGACCAGATGATTGATACTCTGCTCGATTGGGTTGATCCCGATAATCTCGCTCGGCTCAATGGCGCCGAAGAGGAACCAGGTTATAAACCCCCGAACAAGCAAAAGCTTGATCGCATTGACGAGTTGAAGAAGATCCGAGGTTGGCAGGAATTCACGTCCGCGAAGGATTGGGACACCGATCTAACCTTAAGCAGCACGGGACCCATCGACATTGCGTGGGCTTCTCGCGATGTTCTGATGGCCTTACCAGGAGCGAGCGAAGACCGCGTGGATCAATACCTCGCGATGCGCAGCGGATCGGATGAAATCGATGGGACGGAGGACGATCCTTTCTTCGGCGCTAACCAGACTCAGGCTTTCGCTGTACTCGGCATTCCGCCGCAACAGCTTACTGGCCTCATTGGCCCGGATCAGGTGATGCGTGTGACTAGTGTTGGCAAATCGGGGGACATAACGCGAACAGTGCGAGCGGTGTTTAAGATTGGCAATTTGAAATCGTGGAAGGAGCTTTGATATCGAGCCGGCAACACAACGAATTTATTTAGTCCCAGCCGCGACCGGTTGGAACCTGGTGCGCTATGCCCAGCACAGCAGTGCATGGGAAGTGCGCGGCCTGTCGACCCTGGACGAAGCAGGAGCGCTGCTCCAACCAGGCGAGGATTTCGTTTTTGGCCTGCCAGTGGCGCTGGTGCTAGCGCAACGGCTGCGCCTGCCCACGATCGATCCCGATGAGTTCGTCGAGATGGCTCGCATCCAAATCGAGAAGGCGATGCCGTATTCGACGGAGGAGATGACGACCGCCTCTGAAATCATTTCCCAGACCGAGGAAGGCAGCGTCATTTCAGCCGTCGCCGTCCACAACGAGAAACTTAATGAACTCGCGGCGCCGCTTCTTTCTCTCGGCCTGATCCCGAACCAGGTAACGGTCTATGCCGCGCAACGCGCCGCCACGCATGCTCCGGCGGGAGTCGCGCTTCTGATTTATCCCGAAAGCGGCGCGATCGTTTGCGCCATCGCCGAGGAAGGCAAGCTCAGCTTTACGCGCACCCTCGATGCGGCGGACCCGTTGCAGCTGCAGCGGGATTTGCCGCAGCTGACGTTGAGCGCTGAGTTGCAGGGGATCAATACTACGTTTTCGAAAATCCTGCTCGACGAAAGCTTGTATGGCTTGCGCGAGACGGTGGAGGGAATCTTCGCCAACACGGTCGAGCTGATCGCCGTGGAGGTCCCGCCGGCCAACACCGGTCTGAATCTCCTGCCGGAAAGCTGGCGGCAACGCCGCGCCCAAGTCGTTAGGCGGGGAGAATGGCGGAAGCGAATCATTTGGGCGGGCGGCGCCTATGCCGCCTTGCTGGTCCTCTTCCTGGCTTGTCTGCTCATCCTGCGGCTGGAGATCGGACGGTTGGGGCGCCGGATTGAAAAGGACGCGCCGCGGACAGAATTCGTCAAGATGACGGACGCCAGATGGAGGGCACTTGCGCCCGCGATTGATCCGCGTTTTTACCCGATCGAGGTGCTGGTGCATCTCTCGGAGAGTTTGCCATCGGCGGACGTGCGCATTACCAAGTTCGATCAATCGGCCCGCCAATTATCGATCGAGGGTGAAGCGAATTCGGCGGCCCTGGCGTATCAATTCGCCGATAAAGTGAAAAAGAACCCGAGCCTGCAAATGTTTCAATTCGAGATGACCGCGCCCCGACTGTTGCCGAACGATCACGCGCAGTTTCGCCTGGAGGGAAAACCGCGATGATGCCCGCCTGGTATCAGCGGATGACCTCGCGCGAGCGCCGGCTCGCGTTGATCGTGGCGGGCGCGCTCTTTCTCCTCCTCAATCTTGTGATTTGGAGCAAGCTCTTCAGCATTCTCGGCAACGCCCGAACGGAACTGGCGCTGCGAAAAGCCACCCGGGACGAACAAAGCATTTACATCAAGGAGAAAGATCTCTGGGCTCGCCGCGATCAATGGCTGAAGCAGCACCAGCCGACGCTCAAGAGCGCCGTCGAAGCATCCACTCTTCTCGACCAGGTGAAGGAGGTCGCGGGCAAACACAATGTCTTGATCGAGAAACCTGCCATTGGCGCGGGCGATGCCACTCCGGATCATCAATCGGTTTTCGCCTCGTTCGAAACGAAAAGCCCCTGGCCACCGCTCGTGCACTTTCTTTTCGACGTCCAGCAGCCCGAATCTTTCGTCGTCTTTGAAAGCGTTCAGCTCCAAATCGACAGCGCCGATCCGACGATGATGCGCGGAAAATTCAAGGTTGCCCGCTGGTTCGCGCCGTCGGGGAAATAAATTTGTGGTATATTCTCGATTAATCAGCGTCCGGCGTGGAGCCGGTAAGAATGGGACTACGTGTATGACAAAGATGAATTGGAAGCGTCTGGTCTTGCTACTGTTGCTGGGTTTTCCGCTGCGAGTGGTTGTCGCGGACGATTTGCCGAAGCCTTTCACTTTGGCCCGCTATCAGCCAATGATGGATCGGTCGCCGTTTGCGGTCGCCACGGCGGTCGCGGCGCCGGCGGCCGCTAGTTTTGCGAAAGACCTTTACGTCGCGAACGCCGCGCACTCGAAGGAGGGGGATTTGGTAACGATCGCCTCGAACACCGACAAGAACTGGAAGAAATATCTGACGACAACTGCCGCGGTGGATGGATACAGCATTTCCAGCATCGAATGGTCCGAGAAAGTTGGCGCCACCAAGGTCACAATCGCCAAAGATGGGCAATCCGCGACGCTCAGCTTTAATGAGGCGCTCTTGCGTCAGCCCGCAGGTCCGGGACAAAATCCTGTCCCGCAGCCGGTCATGAAGCAGGACCAAAACCTGCCCCAGGCGGCGGCTCCGCCAGTGGCTCCGGTTGTTCCCGGGGCACAGCCGAACGTCCCCGCCGCACAGCCGAACGCCATCAAGCCGATGCCGGTGCCGGCGTTACCGACTCCGCCCCCGCGCGTGCGTGGCGTCATCCCGCGCAATCCGGCGTCAAACGCCATTACGCCCCCGCCGCCGCAGCCAGAATTGTAGCGAGCGTGGCGCGGCGAGGAAGGCGGAAGCGCGCTTTGCTGCGATGGCAGACCCTCTCGGAAGCCTGGTCTTATTTACCGTAGTCGTCGTCGGCCGTATCGGGAATCTTGTCGGGGCCTGCGGAAAATATATCGTAGCCGGCTGGGTTTCTCCGGCCTGGGTAGCGGTAAACGTAGGGCGTCCCATAGGCATCTTTCGGCAACTCTTCCATCAAGCGCGGCACCAGGGCGCTCAGGCTCTCGGGATAAGATCCATTCGATCCATTGTAGGAGAGAAGCATCGTTTTGATCCCCTGAATGTCGGCCCGGGTCCGTGTCTCTTTGGCGACACCGAGGGCCGGAGACATTTTGTAAATCGCCGCCGCGAGAAGCACACCGATGATGGCGACGACCAGCATGATTTCCAAAAGGGTGAAAGCGCTCTGTCGATTTTTCATACTTTTCTAGCGATCGGTCTGGAGTTGGTAATCCGATTTATCCCAAAGATATTTCAATTGAACCTGGGTGGCGCGAATGGCCGAGGCCGGCGTGCCGGGGCCGGCGACGATGATGAGATCGTTGTTGCCCACCTTCAGGTTGCCCACCGGCAACAATTTTTGGGCGCGCAGCCAGCCCGTATATTGAAACTGCATCTGCTTGAGGGCGGATGCATTCTGGCCGCGGTAACCGGGATCGGCGAGGTCGGGCAGAGTGAGCGTGACCGCGCCCAGGCCTTCTCCATTCACAAAGATTTCCGGCGGCGCCTCGATGTTCGGGCTCGCCACCTCAAAGCTGAGCAGCACGACCAGCGGTTGCGCTTCCATCCCGAATTGAAACGCCGCGCCCTCGGAGAAGCTCGCGCCGATTCGAATTGTCTCATCGGCCAGCGTCGCGGTCACAGTGCCAAACATCTCCTTGTCCTGACTCGGAGCATGGAGCGGCGACATGGGGGTGAAGGGTTCCGGAATCAGGTCTCTGTGTTCGGCGCTAATCGGGTGCAGCACTTCAGCCGTGGCCATCCAGTCCAGGTAAGCGCCGCGAATCGTTTTCCCGTCGCCAGGAACTTCTACATCGATGGTGGAGACCGCGACCATTGGCACCATCACGCTCTCTGATGTCGGCAACCCCAGGCCCTGACCAAGGGGACCGGACTGCAGGACTTGGGTCCCGGACTCATCCCACGCTATGAGCTGTGGTTTTTGCTCCGGGTTGTCGTCAAAAAACAGGCGGAAGAACAAGACCTGAAAATCCGCTTTCGGGCGCGTGAGCCGCATCCGAAATACAGTCTTGGCCGGAGTGCCTGGCTTTGCTTCCACCGGAATAAACGTAACGGATTCCACCCAGGCGGGAGCAGCCTGCGGTTTCGAATTGGCCGCGGTAGTTTGACGCAGATCCAGCCACGCACTCTCGGTATTGCCGCCAGTTCCGTTTGTCGGAATGCGAGGAAGGCTATTGACGAAAACATCCTGGCCACGGGTCGCCGACACTGAAAGCAGGATAAGGGCGAACGCGATAGCGCGGGAAAACATGTGCGGCGCAGATTAACTCAGTGTGGGTGCAACTGCAAACTCTGTGTCATTTCAAAGACCGCGGAGAGAATACTGAAGACAACGAAGCCGACCACGATGGCGATCAGTATGATGATGACCGGCGGAATCAGCGCGGAAGTAATTTGCACCGTGCGATCAAGCTCGCGCTCGTAAACGTCAGCGATGGTTTGCATCGTTTGCGCGAAGTGCCCGGTTTGCTCACCCACCGCCATCATGTCCGTGAACAATTCGGGAAACAGCTCCTGCGCGCTCAAGGCCGTTGATAAGGTGGCGCCATCGATGACCGCGCGGCGCACTTCGGCCAGCTTCGCTTCGAGGAATCGGTTGCCCGCGATTTCTGTCACGAGGTCAAGCGCTTTGAGCAGCGGGATGCCGTTTTCCATCAGGGTGCCGAGCGTGCGCGAAAACTGCGCGTAATAACGGTGCCGGACGATGCGGCCGTACCCGGGCAGCATTAACCGAAAACGGTCCCAGGCGATTCGTCCTTCATCCGTGCGAACGAAAGCGCGAAACCCGACAAACGCGCCGACCCCGATCAAACCCGCCACCCACCAATAGCCGGTGATGGCATGATGCGCCCCGAGCAAAATCCTCGTCGGCAAGGGAAGCGTGCCGCCGTTTTGGATCAGGAACGCCGTCAGCTGCGGCACCATGAAGGTGATGAAAATGGCGATTAGGCCGATGCCCGCGACAGCGAGGAACGCCGGATAAATCAACGCTTGCTGAACACGGTCGCGCAGATTTTTCGCCTGCATCAAGTGTTCGACCAGACGGGTCAAAATATCGGGAAGCGCGCCGCTCGCTTCGCCGGCCGCGACCAGGTTCACATAGATCGTCGGAAAGATGCGCGGGAAATCCCGGAGGGCTTGCGAGAAACTGCGGCCATCGACCAGAGCCTGGTGGAGAGCGTGCGTCATTTGTTGCATTTTCGGTTGCTTCAGACGCTTCTCGAGGACCGACAAGCCCTCATCCAGAGTCATTCCGGCCCGGAGCAAATGGCCAAGCTGTTCGGTAAAAATGAGCAACTGGCCGTGCGGGATTTTTAACTTTTGCGTGGCCGGTGGAAGCGAGACCGCCGCGGCGGCGCCGGCGCCGTTGTTCGCCCGTTTGGCGGCCAGCGGCTCACTCCCGACTGCGTCGATCCGAACGGGGATGTAATGCAACTGCTCGATCTGCCTGATGGCCACCGCGCGATCCGGACAATCAAGAACGCCCTCGACAAGACCGCCCTGCGAGTTGCGGGCGCGGTAGGAAAACTGTGGCATTGGGCGAGAAATTACTTCCAAACCAGAATTCGGAAAGTCGAATTAACATTGCCACATCGATTTTTGCGAAATCGCGAAAACTGCGACCGACTGCAAAAGAGGAAAGAGGCGGGGGCGGGAATCGAACCCGCGAATAGAGGTTTTGCAGACCCCGACCTTACCACTTGGCTACCCCGCCGTGATCGCGAACGGGAGAGTAGGAGCGGCGAATGTTCATGTCAACGTGATGGCCAGGTCTGCACATGAACGTTGGACGTTGGGCGTTGGACGTTGGACGTTCCCGATTCGCATGGCATCCCTCTCGTCTCGATTATTCGCCGACGCTCTCAAACGAATTCCCGGCGGTGTGAACTCACCCGTGCGGGCCTTTCGCGGGCTCGGGCGCGAACCCTTTTTTGTCGATCGCGCGGAAGGCGCAAGAATTTGGGACGTCGATGGCAACGAATACATCGATTACGTCGGTTCGTGGGGCCCGGCGATTCTCGGACACGCACCCGAGGTCGTGGTCAATGCGATCCGCCAGACCGCCTCTCGCGGCGTCAGTTTCGGAATTCCGAATCCACTCGAAGTGGAAATGGCGGAATTGATCTGCCGGTGGGTTCCTTCGATCGAGAAAGTGCGAATGGTGAACAGCGGCACGGAGGCCACGATGTCCTGCCTCCGGCTTGCGCGCGGATTTACCGGCCGTGACAAGATCATCAAGTTTGAGGGTTGCTACCACGGCCACGTCGATGCGTTGCTCGTGCAGGCTGGCAGCGGCGCGCTCACGCATGGACGGCCGGACAGTGCCGGCGTTCCGGCAGATTTCGCGGCGCTGACCATTTCCCTTCCGTTCAACGACATCGAAGCTGTCCGCTCGGCTTTCCGCGAGAACCCAAGAACGATCGCCGCCGTGATCCTGGAACCGATTCCCGCAAACGCCGGCCTGTATTTTCCGCGCGAGAATTTTCTCGAGGCAGTGCGCAACGAGTGCAAGCAAAACGGCGCGTTGTTGATCTTCGATGAAGTGATGACTGGCTTTCGCGTGGCGCGGGGTGGCGCTCAGGAACTATTCGGCATTCAGCCGGACCTCACGGCTCTCGGTAAGGTCATTGGCGGCGGGCTGCCAGTCGGCGCTTTCGGCGGCCGCGCGGATATCATGGAGAAATTGTCG
>JBEEHC010000102.1:0-4092 GCA_041167205.1 Verrucomicrobiota bacterium | reverse complement strand
AGCAATTTCTTCAACAAAACTCCGCAGATCAATGCGCGCGAGCTGGTCGCATGCACGTGCGAAATGTTTCTCTGGGCAAACATCCGCCGCAACGTGATGGCAAAACGCGCCTGTCGCAAAAAGAGGTCGACTGGGGTGCGGGCGGTTTCATTCGCGCGATCGTCTTCCAAGGCGAGAACGAGCTTTCGATTGGCCTGCCATTCGGCTTCGAGTGCCATCGCGTCCGGGAGAAATTCGAGTTGAAGCCCCAATCGTTTCATTCCGGCCGTAAGTCGGCACCCGGTCGTGAACTCGCAGACGAATGCCGTCACGGGATGGTTTCGTTTCTCGAGTTCAATCAATTCTGTTTCGAGCGAAGGCGGCGCGTCATCGGGCCACCGGTCGATCAGGTAAGCAATCCCTCCCCGAGGCGACGAAGTTGCAAGGCTATTCGCTGCCGACTTCGCGGCACGTCCGTGTTTCTCGAAGAGTTCGATCAACGGCCGGACGGTCGTTTCCACTTGGAAGGAATCCTCGATCCGTGTCCGGCCGGCGAAGCCATAGCGGGTTCGCAACTCGTTGTCCCGGCAGAGGATCTCCAGGGCGTCGGCGAAAAGGCCGCTCTCGCCCGACGGGACCAGCAATCCCGTTTCCTTGTCGACCACCGCTTCCGGAATCCCCGCCACGGTGGTTGAGACCACGGGGCGCGCCGCTGCCATCGCTTCCAGGATCACGGTCGGAAAGATGTCGCTCGCGCCCGCGTCGTCCACCGTGGAAGCCAGCGCGAAAACATCACAACGCTGGAGCTTTTCGATGACCCGGTCCTGCGGCAGGGCGCCCTTCAGTGTCACGAGACCGCCGAGTCGCAAATCGTCGATCCGCTGCTGTAGACTCGCGCGCAACGGCCCGTCGCCGATGATTTCACAGCGGAACTGGACGCTCCGCTGCCGCATTTGCTCGCATGCTTCGATCAAGTATTCGAACCCCTTAAACGCGACCAGCCGCCCGACACTCAAAATTTGCACTGGCCCGGCGGCTTGAACGGCGGCGGCGGGTCGGAAAAAATTGGCGAGATTCATTCCGTTATACACGCGGTGGATCTTGCCAGCTGATTCCGGACAGCGTTGCGCCATCAAGGCGCGGCTGTACTCGGTCTCAACCGCGACGAACTCAGCCGCGGCGCAAATTTCCCGGAGGAGATCGTCGTTGCCGAGATCGGCCATAAAATCCTGACCGTGCGCCGTAATGCTGAAAGGGATGTTCGCCATCGCTTTCAAGAAGAGGGCCGTATGCGCCGCCCGATTCGCGAAGTGCACATGAAAGTGGTCGATTTTGTTTCGCGCAAAGAGTTCGGCGAAGTAGCTGGCGTTTCGCGCGCGTGTCGCAGCCTTGACTCCAGCGCCGTATTTTTGCTCGTGCGATGCGATGAGCGCCTCGGGCCATCGATTCTCCGCGCGAGTTTCTTCTTCCCAAAGCCGGAGGATTGGCTGCGGCGGCGCGTAATGAATGGGAGCCTGCAGTCTGCCAGCATGTGCATGTCGAATGCTCGTGAGCGGCGGATGGATCGAACCGACCGTCAGGGTATAGCCCAGCTCTTCGAGGGAGAGCATCTCCGTATCGCAAAAAGTTTGCGAGAGAACGGGATAACGCGAATAGAGGTAAGCGAGCCGCACGTTAGGATTTCGGATACCGGAAACCCGCCGCGGCGGGAAAGAAAAAGATACTCACGTCGGCAATCTTTCCGAAATCCGGCATCCGAAATCCGAAATCAAGAAAACCGGACGTCTTTCCCCGGATCCATCTCAAAATCGAGGGCAAGGGAATCAGCTGTATTGGGCTTGATCACTTCCTCCATGAATTTCACATGGATGGGGTCCTCGCGGAAGATCTCGTACCGGTCCATCGACTCGAAATCGATCGCGATAAAAAACGGCCAGGGTAATTCCGGATCGATCCGTTTTCCGCACTTGATGCTCAGCACCTCGGGGATCTTCAGGAGCTGCATGCGCGTGTTCATCATCATTTCTTCGATCCGCGCGAGAGTGACCTCGGGCTTGAGTTTGAATAAGACGATGTGATGGACCATGGGGGTTTAAGCTTTAGGCGGAGAGCAGCTGGCAGGCAAGCCGGAAACCGTGCCGTCGCCACGACCCTGTGGGATGTGTGATTGAAAGCCGGCCCGCTACTTCTTCCAGTCCAGCGCGCCCTTCTTCAGCGCGTAGACGTATCCGACCATCAGGATTGTGATAAAGCTCAGCATGCTCCAAAGGATCATCTTGCTCTCGACGATCATCTCTTTGTAAACGACCGCCCAGGGATACATGAATACGATCTCGAGATCGAAAAGGATGAAAAGCATCGCGACCAGGTAAAACTTCACGCTGAAGCGCGGCTGCGTTTCGCCTTGCGGCACCATCCCGCACTCGTAGGCGGTGTCTTTCACTCGGGTGCGCCGGCCCGCCATGCCCAGAAGCACGCTGACGAGCAGCGCAGAGATCGCAAAACCGATCGCGATCCCGATATGCAATAGCAATGGAAGGTAATCGCGGATCATGATTGTTCCGGAGCCCGCGGTCGGCCGGACCGAAGCGCCAGTCTACTTGGCGGCGGCGGCGGCGGCCCGGGCGATGGCAGCAGTCCTCGCGCTCGCGGCGGCGGCGGCGGCGGCGGGAATATGTCCGTTTTGCGGAGCGATAGCTGCCGCGAGAGCGGCCGGAAGGCCTTTGTATTTCTTCCCGGTCTTTCTTACCGCGCCGCGCGCCACAAGATTTTGCAGCTTCTCATAGGCTCGCAGACGAAGCATTTCCTCGCCGCCGCTGGCCGCATTTCGCGCGCGCAGATTTTCGTGCACGATATCGAAGAGTTGCTTGAACTCGAACGATGCACGCCGGGAAAGCACCGCAACTAATTCCTCGGTCACAAGATCAGGAACTCGGCGCGAGAATGCATTTTTCTTGAGAATAGCCATAAGGCGCAAATGATATCACATTTTGCCCGTAGCGCAGCAGATTTCTCCCGCCCCACCCTTAACCCCTTTCTCCAAGGCATTTAGAGGATTTGCTCTAAGGCCCGGGAAGGCTTGCCCCGGCGCATAAAGAAGCGATGCAATTCACCGAGGCCGGCTGACCACCAGCGCACGCATCTTACTCCGGAGACTCGTCCGGATTCGGGGCAGGCGAGGCCGACGACGATGGAGCCGCGGGGGTCGCGGACGGCGCCAGAAACGAACCGCGCGTCAGCCCGGAAGTCTGGTGGTGATAAAACACCGCTGCCGCTCCGGCAACTCCGCCCACACCGAGGATCGTTTGGTAGACGGTAACCGGGCCGACCGACTCCGCGATGTATCCGTCTCCATCATAACTTTGCGACATCACAATCGGGCTGAGATGCTTCGTGATGGCTTCGGGGGCGGGTAGCTTGTTCAAATCGATCGTCTCGGAGATCCCCGGCAAGAAGGCCGCGCTCATAAAGAGCATTGGTCGCAAAGTCGCGTCCACTCGGGTGTAGATAAGGGCGGGGTCGATGTAGGTGAAGGCCTGCTTGGCGGCGGGAACCGCACGCTCGGCATTCAGGAAATTACTTGAAGCGGCGAGCTCGGAATTTCCGTTCGCGCTTCGCTTTATCGCGGCTTCCACCGATCCTGCGTCCGCCCCCGCCACCACCATTTGTTTCGATAATCCGATCGTGGGCGAAAGGGAGAAGAGTTCCCCGCCCGCGCGGGTGGAAAAATATTGCACGCCATCTTTTTCCTGGTGGGTCCAGGCAGCGGAGTCCTCATTCGCCGCCGTGATGGCACTCAGGATCTTGTTCGCCTTTACCGGATCTTTTACTGGGAGAGTGGCGAAGATTGAAGGCCAGTGCGAGTTCGCGGGCCAATCGCCCACCCAACTCAATTCCGGCGCGAAGGCGCTGTTCCAGACTTCCAGAGTTATGCCGTTTGACGACAGGGCGCTGGTGATTTTCTGCAAGCCACCGATCCATCCAAGGGCGCCCGGCGAACTTGGAAGCGGCAGAGGGTTCGTCAAATTCAAGAAGCCCGCCGCGTATAGAAATGTGTCCTTCGTCGCAATTGAAAGCGACGACCGCGTAAGATTGCCCGCCTCCAACAACTTC
>JBEEHC010000101.1:0-12368 GCA_041167205.1 Verrucomicrobiota bacterium | reverse complement strand
GGTCCGGTTTCGTAATCTGCTCTCTGAGCTATCGGGCGCGCGCATCGTAATCCTATCCACTCACATTGCGTCGGATGTGGAGGCGTGCGCGATCAACATTGCTCTCATCGCGCGCGGCCACCTCGTTACCTGCGCCGCGCCCGAAGAGTTACTCCGATCCGTCGAAGGCAAAGTGTGGGAGAAGGTAGTTCCGAGCGCAGAGCTTCCGGCTTTGCGTCAACAGTACCTGACGAGTAGCACGATGCATCGGAGCGATGGAGTTCACTTGCGGATCGTGTCCGAAGAAGCTCCCGGAACAGAAGCCATAGCTCAACCTCCGACCCTTGAGGATGCCTATCTCTATTGGATCTCGGGAAAGAAAGAAGACACGAAGTGAAAAACCTGCGCGCGCTCTATCATCTGGCGCGAGCTGACTTCCTCCAGCGCACGCGCAGCTACGGCTTCCTTGTCACGCTCGGCGTGACTCTCGTCGTGGCCTGCTTCTTTATCCCGCCGAACCATTCCTCCTATTCCACGATGCAGATTGGCGGTCACCGTGGTCTCTACAATTCGGCTTATCTCGGCAGCCTTATGGCGCTCCTGATTGCCCCATTTCTCTCGCTGGGCGGATTTTATCTGGTCAAGAACGCGATCGAGCGCGACATCCAGACTGGTGTAGGCCAGATCCTGGCCACGACGACATTAAGCAAACCACTTTATACCCTCGGCAAGACGATAAGTAATTTCGCCGTGCTCACCGCCATGGTTGCGATAATGGGGATCGCCGCCGGCGTGATGCAGTTTGTGCGTCATGAAGATGCAAGTCTCCACATCACCCAACTGCTGGCTCCCCTTATTTTCATTGCCTTGCCGGTCATGACGGTCGTAGGCGCAATAGCCGTACTCTTTGAAGCGATTCCCTGGCTGCGCGGCGGTTTCGGCAATGTCGTTTACTTCTTTCTTTGGATCGCTGCCCTCAGCATGCGGCTTGGTCGCGCAGATGATCCCCATGCCGCATCAAACGACCTCTTCGGCATGGGAATCGTGGTTCCTTCCATTTCCTCCGCGTGTGAAGCGGCCTTTCCAGGCTCAACAGCGGGCAAGGGCTTTAGTATGGGCGTTAACTTCAAAACGAGTGGTCAGTTTTGGGACCTGAATACATTTCGATGGGAGGGCCTGGATTGGACGCGGGAGATCATTCTCAGCCGGCTCTGGTGGGTGGGGGTTGGCCTAGGTCTGGCTTTATTGGCCGCGGTCTTCTTTCGGCGCTTCGATCCCGCGCGAGAGGGCTCCCGGCGAACATCCAAAGCAGGCAGGCAGCCATCACAAGCCGAAGCGCTCGAAGACCGGGTTGTTCCTGATTTGGTTCACACCGCGACTCTGCATCGACTTACGAAACCGCCCCGTTTCAGTTTTCTCTTCATGGTCCTCGCGGAACTGCGTCTGGCGTTGCATGGCGTAAGCCTTTGGTGGTACGTCGTCGCGGCTGGCTTGTTCGCGGCCGGTCTCTTCACGCCCGTTCCGATTTCGCGCGGCTTCCTGATCGCGGCGTGGATCTGGCCTCTTCTTATCTGGAGTGCCATGGGAACGCGCGAGACGCGTTGGCGGACCGACCAGTTGGTCTTTTGCACCGCGCATCCGCTGCGGCGTCAATTGCCCGCCTGCTGGCTGGCCGGCATCATCATCGCACTTCTGACCGGAGGCGGCACTGGACTCCGTTTGCTTGTTGCAGGTGAACAGCTGGGTCTCATCGCCTGGATGGTCGGCGCGTTTTTCATCCCGACAATGGCCTTGGCGCTCGGCGTTTGGAGCGGCAGCAGCAAACTTTTTGAGGTGCTCTACCTTTTTCTCTGGTATTTGGGGCCGGCGAACCATGTTGGGCATATCGATTTCATGGGAGCGATGGGGCCGCTCCTGCCTCCGCGCACTCCTGTTTTCTTCCTCGCCGTCACCGCGGCGCTCGCCGTCTGCGCGGTCGCCGGACGAAAGCGGCAGCTCACGAATTAGTGCGATGCTTTTCGCAAGGGGGATAAGACCAGTCCTGATTTGTGCGGCATGTCTGGCTGTCGCGGCGATGGTCTCCGCCTATGGTCAGGAGGCTGCGGTGGAGCGGATCGTGGTCGAGGCTGACCGCCTGCCAAACGCGGAATCAGGGGCTCCATTCAGCCTTAAGGTTGTAGACGAAAATGAGCTGCGCCGCGCACCAGAACTTCGGCTCGATGATATTCTGCGCGCGCAAGTCCCGGGTTTCAGTCTCTTCCGGCGCAACAGCAGCCGCACGGCAAATCCGACCACGCAAGGCGTGACCCTGCGCAACTTTGGACCGAGCGGTGCCGGACGGACGCTTGTCCTGCTCGACGGCATCCCGCTGAACGATCCGTTTGCCGGCTACGTGCTATGGAATCAAGTGCCGCCGGCGTCGATCGAATCCGTGCTCGTGAATCAAGGCGGTGGCGCGGGTTTATTCGGGAATGCGGCGCTCGCGGGAACAATTTTTCTCCTGTCAAAGCCGATGGACACGACTTCCGGTTTCGTGGAGGGATCGATCGGCAACGCCAAGACCTATGAAGCCTCGCTCGACGGGGCGCTCATTCATCAGGGGTTCGCCGCGGCGGTTTTCGCGGATCGGTTTTCGACCGGCGGTTATCCCGTGATCGCGCCCGAACAACGCGGCCCGGTGGATAACAACGCGAGCGCAGATTCCAACCTCTTCGATCTCCGGGCCGAACGGCAAATCGGCACGAACAGCTCGCTCCGTCTTGAAGGCCGGCGTTTTGACGAGGAACGCGAAAACGGTACGCTCTTCACGCACAACGAAACGCACGGCAACGACATTAGCGCGGTCTTCACCCAAAAATTTCCGGCGCAGCGAGCGGAGTTGCAGCTCAGCGCCTACGGACAAACCCGGCGGTTCAGCAGCACTTTCAGTTCGGTGAATGCAACGCGCGACATCGAGACGCCGGCGCTGGATCAATTCGATGTGCCCGCGAACGCCGCCGGCGGCAGCATCGTCTGGAGCGCGGCGCTCGCCGGCAGTCACAAGCTTATTCTCGGCGGCGACGCGCGTTGGGTTGAGGGTGAAACAAACGAAGCGTTCTTCTGGAACGGCACCCAATTCACGCGCCTGCGCCGGGCCGGCGGCGAACAGCTTTTCGCCGGCCTGTTTGCCGAAGACACGTGGTCCGTTTCTCCGAGCACGACAATCGTTGGCGGCCTCCGGGTCGATCACTGGGAGCTTTTCGATGGCTTGCGCAAAGAAACCGTGCGCGCCACCGGCGCGGTGATCACCGACTCACACTTCGCCGATCGCGACGGCGACGAAATAAATGGCCGCATCGGCGCCCGGGTGAAGCCGACGGAGGCGCTCGCGCTTCGAGGTGCGGTCTACACCGGCTTCCGCGTGCCGACACTGAACGAACTTTACCGGCCCTTCCGGGTTGGAAACGACGTGACCAACCCAAATCCCGAGCTGAAGCCGGAGCATTTGATTGGCGGAGAAATCGCCGCGGAGTGGCAGGCGAGCGAGACATTTCGCGTGGCGGGAACCGCTTTCCTCAATCGAATGGAAGACGCGGTCAGCAACGTCACCATCGGTCCCGGCCCTGGTGGTGGCGTCATCCGGCAGCGGCAGAATGTCGATCTGGTGATGGCGCCGGGTTTCGAAGCCACGGCTGAATGGCAACTCATTTCGTCGGTGCGATTGAAAGGCAGCTACCTGTTCACGCATCCGACAATTGAGCGAGCCGTCGATCCTGCGCTCACCGGAAAATTGCTCGCGCAAACCCCGGAAAACGTTTTCACCGGCGGCATCGAATGGACGCCGACCGCGAAATGGGTCGTGAACGCGCAACTTCGCTACTGCGACCGCCAGTTCGAGGATGATCAGAATTCGCGCGTGCTCGCTCCCTTCACTACTTTTGATGTCGGAGTGATGTACCAATTTTCGGAGCACGGCTCGGCCGCGATTCGAATCGAGAACCTGTTCGACACGCAAATCGAAACCGGCAAATCGGCCGACGGACTTCTCTCGATCGGCGCGCCGCGGCTCGTGACCATTCAGGTCCGCTGGCAGCTTTGATTTGCAACGATCTTGCTCGGTCATCGGGCAGGATGTAGAGATGCGGCATGAGCCGCTGCTATCTCGTGTTTCTTGGAAGCATCCTGGCTTCGGCCGCGCTTTCGGCCGGCGCTGAATCGCAACACTATGACGTTTACGTCAGCAATGAGCGCTCCGGTGATGTAACGGTGATTGACGGACCCACCGACGCCGTCGTGGCAACATTTCCAGTGGGAAAGAGGCCTCGCGGAATCCACGCCGCGCCCGATGGAAAGCGAATTTTCGTTACCTTGAGCGGATCACCGCGGATGGCGCCCGGAGTGGACACGGAACGCGCGTCCGCGGACAAATCGGCAGATGGCCTGGGTGTGATCGATCCGGTCTCGCGCAAGCTGATCGACCGCTGGCACGTCGGCTCCGATCCGGAGCAACTTGCGATCAGCAACGACGGAAAGCTGGCGTTCGTCGCGAACGAGGATGATGCGAGCGCGGTGATTGTCGATCTGACCTCGGGTCAGGCACGCGGGAAAGTGAAGGTATCGGAGGAACCAGAAGGGATGAGCGTGAATCCGGCGAATGGCGAGGTGTATGTGACGTGCGAAGAAAAAGGCGAAGTGTTCGTGATTGTGCCCGGTGAACAGCGCGTCCTGGCGAAGATCGAGACCGGCGGACGGCCGCGCTCCGTCGCATTTCTCCCGGACGGCTCGCGCGCTTACGTCGCCTGCGAGAACAGCGGGTCCGTGGCCGTGATCGACACAGTTTCGCACAAATTGCTCGCCAAAATCCAATTGCCGGAAGGTTCGTTGCCAATGGGCACCTTCGTGTCCGCCGATGGGAAAGAGCTTTTCGTTTCTACCGGCCGCAAGAACACGGTGGCGGTAATCGACACGACGAAGAATGCGGTAAGCGCGATTGTCCCGGTGGGAACTCGAGCGTGGGGAATCGCGCTCAGTCCCGATGGCTCGAAGCTGTACTCGGCCAATGGAGCGTCGGATGACGTGTCCGTTGTCGATGTCAAAGCGCGCAAGGAATTGAAGCGGATCAAGGTCGGCAGCGGTCCGTGGGGCGTTACCGCCGTGCGCACTGACAAGTAGCGCGTTGCGCCAGAGCTGGGATTGCGAAATCGTCAAAGACAGCGCATTGTCAGCGGAGGAGCGCGGCGTTGTCCGTCGTCGAATCGTGCCATGAAATACCTTTCTATTTTCTCGCTCGTTGTTGCTGGTTTGTGTTTTGCCGTCTTGCATTCGGCTCTTCCCGAGACCCCTGCAGCCCCCGCGCCTACCACAGTCCCCGAGACCTTTGTCCAAGACGTCACCCAGCATCACAAACATGATTCGCGTGACGGTGTGTACCTTGATCCCCTGTTTACGCAGGCCGCCGCCGCCAATCTGACGCGCGATCTGAACTTTAACGGGACAATCGTCGGCAACGTTTATGCGCAGCCCCTTTTCCTCGATTCCACTTCAAGTCCGATTGGCCCGGTGGTCTTTGTGGCGACCGAATCGAACAATGTGTATGCGCTCAACGCTGTAAACGGCAGCATCATCTGGCAGCGGAACGTCGGGACACCCATCTCATCAGGGCTCCCATGCGGCCTTAACAACATCAATCCATATGGCATTACCGGCACGCCAGTGATCGATATTGCCTCGCGCTCGCTTTTCTTCGACGCCGAGATAAGTGGGACTGGACACCAAATCTTTTCTTTGAATGGCGATACAGGTGCAATTAACCCTGGCTGGCCCGTGACACTCAATACGGCGGTATCGGGATTTGACTCATCGGTGCAAAGTTCACGGGCCGCGCTCGGCATAATGGGCAGCATCGTGTATGTCCCGTACGGCGGCCGCTTCGGCGACTGTGGAAACTATCACGGCCGGCTGGTCGGCGTTCAAATGAACAATCCTGCCAGCATAATGAACTGGGCCACGATATCGGCGCTGGCCGGGGTCTGGGGGCCTGGCGGCGTCGCCAATGACGGCAGCAATCCGTTTGTTACCACCGGGAATGGCACCGGGGGAGTTACCTGGAGTGGGAGCGAGGCAGTCATTCGTCTGCTTCCGGGCCCGAGCTTTAGCGGCGCAACCACCGATTATTGGGCACCTGCAAACTGGGCTAGTCTCGATGGCAGCGATACAGATCTCGGTGGCTCTGGCCCTATCCTCGTCAATGTCCCCGGCGCCACACCTTCCGCCTTGGTGGTTGCATTGGGCAAGGATGGCAAGGCCTACGTGCTGAATCGGGGCAATCTTGGTGGGGTTAGCGCGCCTTTGGCTTCGTCGCAGGTAGGCACGAACTCTATCATTCAGGCGGCAGCCACGTATCGAACAGCCACCAGCACATATGTGGTGTTCCGCGCCAACAGCACTACGCTTACCTCTTTCCGCATCACTGCCACCAATCCGCCGACTATCGCCACTGGGTGGACGGTGAGCCAGAGCGGCCGCGGATCTCCCTTCGTGACTACTACCGATGGCATGAATAACGTGATTGTGTGGGTAGTCGGCTCCGAGGGCGACCAGCGTTTGCATGGTTACGATGGCGACACAGGCGCCGTGGTTTACAATGGCGGCGGCGCGAACGAACTGATGGCCGGTAACCGCAGGTTCAATACCGCCATTGCGGCTCGCGGACGTATCTATGTCGCCGCCGACAACAAGGTCTATGCCTTTGGCGTGACCCAAACGACACCAACTCCCACCCCCACTGCGACAGCTACCGCAACGCCATCTCCTACCGCGACCCCAACGGCCACGCCGACACCGACGTGCGTGCCGAACAGTCAAGTGTTCGGGGCCACGCTGAACGGGGCTCAGGAGGTGCCGCCTAACGGGAGCACAGCCACAGGTTCGGGCATCGTCGTCCTAAACCAGGCGCAGACAATGATCACGGTGAATGTGAGCTTTACCGGTTTGACAGGAGGGCCCGCGAACGCCGCACACATTCATGCTCCGGGGGCCCCAGGGGTGAGTGCGCCCATTATCATTCCTCTTACTGGGTTTCCGGCGGCTACTTCCGGGACCTATTCGAATAGCTTTGCCATCACGCCGACGCAGGCCTCGCAATTGCAGAATGGCCTGGCTTACGTGAACATTCATAACGGAACTTTTTCCAGTGGCGAGATTCGAGGACAGCTCACGCTTGCCCCCTGCCCGCCACCGGCGACACCGACACCGACACCGACTGCTACCACGACAGCCAGTATTCCACCGACACCAACCCCGACCCTATCCCCGGGGATAACTCCGTCGCCCACTCCGACAGCTACAGCCACCATCGCGCCCACGGCGACACCCTCATTGACCCCGGGGGTCACCGCAACGCCTGCTGCCACGCCAGCGCAGGCCGTCAACCTCTCCACTCGAATGTTAGTTCAGACGGGTGATAACGCTGGTATCGGCGGCTTCATTATCTCGGGCAACGCGCCGAAGCATGTACTCATCCGGGTCATTGGACCTTCCTTGACCCAATTCGGGGTTCCCAATGCGCTGGCTGACCCCGTCCTGGAACTGCACGGTCCGGGAGGTTTTACCACGGTCAACAACGACAACTGGCAAGACGATCCCGTGCAGGCAGCTCTCATTTCGGCCACGGGCCTTGCCCCGAGCAATAGTCTGGAGTCGGCCATTGATGCGACCTTGAATCCGGGTGCCTACACTGCCGTCGCCAGAGGGAAGAACAACACTTCGGGGGTCGGCTTGATTGAAGTCTTTGACCTGAGTCAGGCCGTGCTGGCCAAGCTGGCCAACATCAGCACGCGCGCCTTCATCAACACGGGTGACAACATCGTCATCGCGGGCTTCATCCTGGGTAACAATGGCGGCAATGACAGGATTGTCGTGCGTGGGATCGGCCCCAGCCTGACTCTCTTTGGCGTGGCCAACGCGCTGGCGAATCCAACGCTGGAGCTGCGCGACAGCAACGGAGCGCTCCTCCTGATGAACAACGACTGGCAGGACAATCCTGCTCAAGCGGCCGAGTTGATGGCCGCGGGTCTCGCGCCGACAAACCCATTGGAGTCCGGTATCGCAGCGACGCTACCGCCGGGCCTTTACACGGCCCTGCTCGCGGGACTGAACAACGGCACAGGCGTCGGCCTGGTCGAAGTCTACGATCGCGGCGCGCCGTAACTCTGCCAGGACATCCTACTCGATTTTGCCAACTACAGCTTCGAGCCGATCCACATCAACCAATGATCCGGAGAAAACGCGAAGATGACCTTTCTCGCCCGAGCGGAAAATGCCTTGAACGACCACAAAACTGTTATTTAGTCGATCGGTCTTACGCCCGGAAGAAGGGAGGTACAGAAACACTCCATTGGAGCTGTTAGCTTTCAGCTTGTCTTCTCGTGTCAAGAAAACTGCATTGATAGAGTTTCGCGAATCGAGGTACGCGACCCCAAGAACCCGGACATATTTGCCGTCGTATTTCTCCGGCGTAGCAATCAAAGACACAAGTGACACCCAACTTGGCTCTCGCCGGGGCTGGTCCGCACCCCTCATCGGAAGTGCAGCTACGACCCATAATATAGCTATTACGCTTAATTTGGATAGAGCATTCATGATAGGTTCTCCCTTCGCTTCTCCAATACCTTGCCCTTACCGCCGAAGACCATAGGTAATGATATGTACATTCCCTCTTGAGTCAGGTGTAGCAAGGATGTACGGTCTATTATCAATCCGCGATGTCATTTGATCATAACCCGGAATCGCGGTGCCATCCGGATGCGCATAGTGGAATCCTACAATTGTGTCATCACCAGTACATTTCTCGAGGTCTTGCGTATGTGTGGATGTGTCTGCCTTGGGCGCATTGGCACCAGAACCAGCGCGACCTTGTGTGGGACCTGTGTAGTAATACGGTAGTGCAGCGTTACATTTAGTTTTACAAATCCATCCGGAAAATTCGATCGCGCCACGCTCGAGTTTGTTTCTGCTGGCGGCCCATAGATCTGCTCTAGCCCCTGCTTCCCCCGCCTCAGGAAGCGAAGCGTAGTTTTTCTCAGATCTAAGGCCTAGCAGATCGACCGCGTTTATAGGATTATTCTCCACATATCCATACAGATTCACTCCGCCCTCTTCTCCAACCGGATCCTTGCTAAGCCATCGCCCGACCGCCGGGTTGTAAGCTCGGTACAGGGTCAAATTAAAGCCACTTGGGGCATGATGATAGTGACCGGCATAACCGAAATCGACATCCGCTGTCCCGCTCAGCTTTGTTCGTTTGCCGTACGGGTCGTAGTCGTACCGAGCCACCAGCGTTCCCTCGACATTTGTCAGCTCTCGAATGCTCCCCAGGTGATCTCGCGCGTAGTAGTAGCGTTTTTCTCGCTGTTCCCCCTCCGCAAAATACTGCCGCGTGATCGTGTTGTGCTCGTCCCGTTCCTGCGCAATCCTGTTTCCAACCCAGACGAACTGTTTCGCGCTCGTCACAGTCGAACCGATCTTTTCCAGGATCTTTACCCTCCGGCTCAGCCCATCATAGGTAAATTCGGAACGCTGGCTGCCGACGTTGATCGCCGTCAATCGGCTGGCTGCATCCCACTCGTACGTCTTTCCCTCCCCATCGTCGATCAGGTTTCCCGCCAAATCATAGGTCAAATCCACTGGCTCAGTGGAGAATGGCCCCTGTACCGTTTCGAAGCTGTCGATCTGGTTAAGCTCGTTAATGGTATAGTTATGCTGGAGCGTTTGGCTCTGCAGGGCCACCTTCGAGTCACTCGTTCGATTTCCGGTATTGTCGTAGACATAGCCATTTACTTCCGTGGCGGAACTGGGATTGGACGCATTGCGCGCAAACAGCAGTTGTCGTGCATCGTCATATTGAAACCAACGCCCGGAAGTGGTGGCCCCAAGCTGTCGGTTCCAACTCATAATTTGGCCTTCCGCGTCGTAGGTGTAGTCGAATTTCGACAGGTTTGCACCACCAGTGGCCAGGTTCTCCAAAGTCTGCAACCGCCGGTCATGCGCGTTGCCGAAATAGGTATAGTTGGTTGTTTGTCCGATCGCTTGCGCGACTGTTTGGGTTAGCCGCGGCGTCACTCCATCGTAGGTGTGGTCAAAATGACCAAGGGCATTTTCTGTCCAGGACACTCGGCCCAGGGAGTCATACGCGGCCACCGAATCTTCGCCGCCCTGGATTCCTTCGTTAATCACTCGACCCAGTTCATCGTAAACGAAGGTGATGGTGTCGTCTTCCAGACGCCCATCGATCGTGTGCAGCTTTCCTGCCCCCAGCGTCGGGGTGGCAGGGATCGCGTTGTATTCGTACGTGGTCAGGCCGGTGCCGTCGCTCATGGTTGCGACCTGGTTATGATACGGGTCGTAGGTGTAGCTCACCGACGGCGTCGGCGGGCTGGGCGGAGCGCCGGGGGTGTCGGCATAACTGATCGAACTGATGTTGCCATCGACGAAATAAGAATAGCTGGTTCGGCGACCGACGCCGTAACCTATGCCCACAGTCGAAGACACCAGGCGGCTGGTAAGACCAACGGTTTCCGGCAGGGACTGCCCTTCAAATAAGTAAGTGGTTGTACTCGTGTCCGAGTTATACCTCTGATAGACGCGGCCCTGAAGATCGTGGTTAAAGATGGTCACGTTGCCATTGGGGTCAAAGACGCCGTCCAACGATCCACAGGCGCACCAGTTATAAAGCGTCGTGTGTCCGAGCGGATCGGTGAGCGAATCCATCTGCCGGTTTCCATTGTAGTGGCGATAAGTCGACCGCCCGAGACGGTCCCGGCTCGCCGTCAAATCGAGCGTCATCGCGTTCGTGAGATTATCCGTGTATTGAAACGACTCGTAGGTTCCGTCAGGATAGGTCACCACGGTTTTTCGATCAATGTCGTCGTAGTCAGTCGTCACGGTGAACTGGTCCGCCTGGTTTGTCACCGTCCGGACGCGGTGGGCGCCATCATAGCCGAAGGTGGTCACCGCCGAGACATTGTTGAAAGGCGGGCTGGTGATCGAGGCCAGATATCCAACGGGAACGGCGCTGCCGTTTCCGTAGGCATAGGTGGTGATTTCATTCTTCGCGTTCTTGCGTGTGAGCATCTGGCCGGCGGTGTTATACGTGTAAGTGGTCACCTGGCCCGCCGTATCGGTTTCGGTGAGCGGTTCGTGCAAGGAATTGTAGGTGTAGGCGGCTATCTTGTCGGCGTTTTGCCCAAACGGGTCCGTACTCGCTCCCGCCGGATTGCGTTGATAAATCGCGAGGACATCGGTGTTATTCGTGGCGTAGAGGTAACTCTTGACACGACCCGCGGGGTCTATCTCGCTCCGCTGGTTCCCGAGCGCATTGTAACTATATTGTGAAAGTTCGGTCGCACCTCCCGTGATGATGCGCGCGACTTTGATCGGGAGGGCATTTTTGCCGACTTTCGCCGGGTCCGTTTGATTCTCGTAGGTGTACCAGACCCGGCTTTCCAGCGCCTTCTTTTCGCTGTGCTTGATTCCGGACACTTTTCCGTCGGCCGTTAGCAGCCAGTGGAATACTTGCGCTTTGGAATAGTCGCCCGGCGCCTGGAACATCGCCATCTTGTCCCAGTAAAAGGTATTATAAAAATGTAGATCGGTGTTATAGACACCGGGCGGGGCGAATTGCTCCGACGTGGGAACGTTCAACGCCCATTCATTGTATTCGACACGCTCTTTGCTGCCAAGCGGGTCCGTGGCCTCCAGCCAGCGAACGGAATTTCCGTTCGTACCCTGTCTAAACGTGGTCGCACCGTATGGGGTAGTCATTGTCTTGATGAAATCCGAGCCGGGCTCATATTCAAACTGCGATTCGATTCCAATGGGGTCGGTGATCTTGGAGAGCTGTCCGTTATCTCCTTGGTATTCGAAATGTGCTGTTCGGCCGAACGGATCGGTCACTTTCGCGATTTTCCACTGGTCGTAGTAGTCAAGGTATGTCGTCTGTCCAAGCGAATCGGTGATCGTAGCAAGGCGAGAAGGCTCATCGTACTTGAGGGTCGTAGAGTTGCCCGCCGCGTCGACCACCCGTGTGAGAAAGACGCGCCGCGGATAAGAGCTTGCTCCATCACTTTGGCCAAACACTTCCTTGGAGCCGTCGGGAAATCTCTTTTCGTATGTCCCATCCTGCATCCAGACCAGGATGGCGAGGGTCTGCCTGTCCGGAGTGTAGCTTTGCGTGAGGGGATCAAATCCACTAAACACTTCCGTTCCACCACCTCGCACATAAACAGTGGGACTGACCGCCGCAGCGCCAGGGCCGTCATCCGTCACGTAGGACAGCCAGTTAAACGTCCATTTGGGCCCCAGATTGCTATATTCGAACGTCGTTGGCTGGTTGGCTTCGCGCTGATTGTATA
>JBEEHC010000100.1:0-19894 GCA_041167205.1 Verrucomicrobiota bacterium | reverse complement strand
ATGAAGAAAAGACCGCTCTCACCAAATTTCCTCATTCGTATACTCGTCGTGTCCTTGACGATTATTGCCGCCCAGGGCGCCGCACAAGCGCAGACCTTTCAAGACTCCACATTCAATAATCCCGACTGGAACTCCGTGTTACTACCTCCCAGCGCGTCGGGCGCCAGCTTCACGGCGGTCGCAGATCCTACTAGTGGAAACCCCCCTTCAGGAAAGCCATCTCGCAAAACGACCCACATCTATCCAACAGGCGATATATTCGTTGCCCACATTTATCAAAAGCCACCAGTAAGCGCATCTACCTACAACCCAGCTACTCAAGGGGCAATTTCCACCTTAAGCTCGCAGTACCATCTGCTCTACTCTAGCACTGTCTCTGGAAACGTCGCCTACTCCCTTCTTTTGGTGCAAAACGGCCACTATTACCACGCCCAGGAGGACTATATCGGTTCTAGTTCCTGGACGACTTTCGCCAGTGGCCCCAAGCACATAAATCTAACAGCAGCCAGTTTCACCGAAGTTAGCAACCAAACATCAAGCAACCATCCCGACTTTTCTTGTAACGGATCACCAATTACATTTGGATACTTAACGCGCAACCACCAACCTATCGTAACGACCGCAAACGTAACTACAATAAGTTCTATCGATAATTGGAGCGTTACCATTAAACCGACGCCATGTTGTGTGTCGCGGCCACCGAATATGGTCGGTTGGTGGCAACTCGATGAGCAAAACGGAGCTACTGTTGTGAATGACATTGCCGGTTTCAATAATCAAGGTACGCCTCAGCCAGGAGGTCATGTGGGCACAGGCGGACCCTCCGCGGTTGGGGGAGAAGACCACGGAGCCCTATACTTCGCCGGACCCTATGTGGAGGTGGCTCCGCAAACGGAGCTTGACTTCGGTGTGGGTGGTTTCTCGGTTGACGCATGGGTGAAGCCAGTCGATTGCTCACATTCAGGGGCGGGTCACTACTCACCGATTGTAGACAAGTTCAAGAGCCCTATTGGGTATGTATTCTACCTTGATCAACCTGTTGTAGGTGTAGCCCGCCTTTACCTGAAGATTAATGGTAGCCCAGCTTTTATGAGTACTGGAACTATTTCCGTTCTGGGTACGGCGACGTGGTCTCATGTTGCCGTGACGGTTGCCCGACCGTCAGGCGGCCCCTTAGTGGGAACTTTTTACATCAATGGGTTGCCCGCTGGAACCTTTACGCCACCTGCCGGGAGCGTGAATAATACATTGCCGATGTGGATCGGAAAGACACGACTTTCCGGCGGCATCTGTGAAAACGCTATCGACGAGCTGGAACTCTTCAGTCGGGCGCTTTCGGCCGCGGAGGTAAAGTCCATTGCCGACGCTAAAAGCACTGGCAAGTGCCCCTAGGTATATCAAGGGGAAGGGTTCAGAGCTTCTACTGTCAGTTTTAGGAGGGGATCTCTGGTCACTCTCATGCTCCCTGGGAGGCAAGCTTTTTGGTATGGAGATCGGTCGCGAGCTCATCGTCACGGCCGCTGACGTGAACGTCGTCTAGAGTACGCGTGGCGTACTCCCACATCTGGTGGGCCCAGCAAGGCCGGTCGTGGCCGGCCTTCGGCCCCAGTCGTCGAGATGATGAGCGATGCCACGGTTCACGTGCTCGTCGAGCGAACGTCCGTGCCTTCTCCTTAATATGCGCGCTTTCGCGCTCCCGCGCGTACCCGGACGTTGCAGTTGCCCCGGCAAAAGCCCTCATGGTAGGCTTGCCCCATGCCAGCATCCACCGTGACTGAGTATCTTGCCGCGCTCCCCGCGGATCGCCGTGACGCGTTGAACGAAGTTCGCCGGGGAATCAACCGGGCCCTGCCACCGGGATACAAGGAAGGCGTCCAGTTCGGCATGATCAGCTGGTTCGTTCCGCTGTCCACCTACCCCGCCGGCTATGGCGGCAACCCAAAGGAACCCCTGCCACTCATCAGCGTGGCGTCACAGAAATCCTACATGGCGTTGCACATGATCTGTTTCTACGGGCAGCCAGCGTTGCGGGAGTGGTTCACCGCGCAATACACAAAGAGCGGCAAGAAACTGGACATGGGCCAGGGCTGTCTCCGTTTCAAGACGTTGCCGGAGCTCGCGCTGGATGTGGTGGAGAGCACCCTGGCCCGGCTCCCGGTCGAGGACTACGTCGCCGGGTATCAAGCCGCGCGTGACGCGATGAAAGGAAAAAGCAAAGCCAAGACGCGCGCCGCCGCTAAGTAGACCGCGTGACGCGTAGCGTTTTACGCGGTCAGGCCATGCGTGACACCATGGGCAAGGGCCGCAACGCGGGTAAAGGAGCGGCCGGGCTTTCAAAAGGCAAAGCCAAACCCGCCGCGGCGGAAAGGACGAAGTCAGCAGGAAGAAGGAAGAAGTAAGGACTGACGATGACGATAGCGGAACTGGAAATTTCCTAGTCGTTCTCGGCCATGTCTGTGAACTGATATTCGCCGCTCCCTTTTTCGAATACAAAAATAGTCTCCCCGCAAAAAATGCTGTAGCTGTCTCGGGCCGCGTCTTTGACCGGCCTCGCGGCGCGCAAACATCTCTGCCTTTTCGCGCTGAAAATCTTGTCCCATTGTTTAATGAAGTCGGCTTTCGTCAGGCGATCGCTGAAGCAGGTGAACGGAAATTTCGTCATCGCAGCGATGGCTTCCTTGTTTTTGTTCGCGACCGCTGTCTCAAATTTCGCCCAGAATGATGCGAAAGATTTCGCATCCTCTTTATTCGAAGCGCCTTTGACCGGTGTGAGCGCGACCAGCAGCGTTAGAGTCGTGGCTAGAAGTAGTTTCATTGCTTTTTCGCTATCGCCTTTCGTTTACCATGGATCATTCATACCAACACGTTTGCTTCCGGTTTAACACTTCTTAATTTCTTCTTTCTAGGATCTTCCATGGGATTGGGTTGATTGCGACGGCGGCGGCTGCGTTGCAGGTGATTAACTTCGCAGTCTGGAATCGCTTCTGGCCGTTCTTCACGGCCGTTTTCGTGCATCTGTTCGCGGCGCTGGCGCAGTTCCTCCGCCTGATTCTCCTCCCTCGGCATCGCTCGGAGGGCCGCTGAATTGCGGAGACCGGGAACCGGAGACCGGAAAGCGCAGAGGCGGAGAGAAGGGGCAGTCTGTGAATCTCAGCAATTTTGTGTGAAGGCGAGAAAACGGGTCCGAGCGTACTATTGATGATTGGTGTCGGAAGGGAGCTCTGCCTCTCCCCCGATCTGCCATTGCTATTGAGGGCAAAATGCCGCGCGTTGCCGTCGGCTTTACCTTGAGGCATAGTGTTCAGATGCGTCCGAAAATGGCAATCATGGCGGTCCCGGCCGTCACGCTTTTGACTATGATGCAGGCGGTCTTTAGCCAGGGTATTGAACCGCCGCCGAAGAAGGCACCTAACGCGTTGATCGAAAGCGGGCGGGCGCTGCGCGAAAACCCTCAAATGCAACAGCGGCTGCGAGACCAGAGTTTGCAAGAGTTGAAGGACATTTATGGCGATTTCGTCAAGGAGCAGCGATTAAGTGCCCAGCAAACTAAGAGGTTCTACCAGCTCTTGCTCGATGAGGCGGTGGAAGGCTTTATCGAAGAGACCGAGCGTATGGAAAACGTCACCGAGGAGACGGGTGTCGCAGAAGCCAGTCCGAGTCGTGCGCCTGAGCTAAACCGGCAACTGCGCCTCTTGCTTGGCGACAACGCCGCGACCCGCCTGGAACAGTATCAAAAGACGGGCACCGAGCGGCTCATTCTCGCTCAATACCGTCACGAACTTCGGATGGGCGACATTGCGCTTCCTGACGACAAAGCGAAGGCGCTCTTTCAAATTATCTGCGAAGAAAAGGCGCGAACTCCACCTCTCCCGTTCGATCCGCGCTCTGAGAACGCAGATGTGCGGAAAGCGTTGGAAGGCGATAATGCGCAGCGATATTACGAAGCTGAAGCCGACCTCAGTCGGCGTATTCTCAGTCGAGCCGGCTCGGTTTTAAATGAAGAACAGTACGAAGCGTTGGCGAAATTTCAGGACCGGCATCTCGCCGCAGAAAAGGCAGGCATCGAAGCGCTGCGCCGCACGACGCAACGCGAATCCAGCGAGAGTCCCTGAAGGACAGAATCACTGCAAAGGCAGAATTGTAGGGCGACACCGAAAGCCTTCGCGTGCTCGCGACTTTGGTCGGAGCCGCTCCGGTTGCCGCGGATTCGGTGGCAGGCGCCAGCCTTCGCCCGAGGCTACGGCGAGCCAGGGGTGCGCCTGCCCTACAACGGAACTGTAGTGGCGGCTGTGCCGGCCGCTAAGCTTGGAACGTTGCAGCCGATACGGCTACCGCTACAGGATTTGCCGTGACGCAGTTCGGCTACGCGAGCGGCAGATCGGCCCGGCACGTGGCTATCCATTTTTCGGCGCGGTCCCGATCGGGGAAGGCGGCGATTCGACGGTTGGTCTGGCGGACGCGGTTGATAAAGTCCAGAATGGCTTTCATCGGTGTGGTGCGTTCGCTGACAACGACGGCGCGACAGATCGGTTTCTCAGAATTCGGCGACGTGGCGATCAGCCGCGCAGCGACGGCTTCGCTTACTCGCGCCTCGGTGATTGCGCAGAAATCCCAAATGCGATCGAAGTCGGGGTCAAAGGCCGGGTTCGCGAGCAGGTGGTCGCGGGCCCGGAGAAATTCCTCATCCGTGACCACGCCCTCGCCGGTGGTGATGGTGAGCCGTCGCTCCGGGTCGATCGTAACGGTGACCGGCATGACAAGGGAAAGCGCAGCTACATTCGTTCCCCGCCGACCATTTATTTCGGGTCGCGCTCTTGGTTGAGCGTTGCGGTCTTAGCTGTAGTGGCGACCGTGTCGGCCGCAGGACGGTTGGGATGTTGCAGCCGACACGGCTGCCGCTACACCAGCTGAACGCGGCGACAGAGCGCCGCGGCTACAGTGACCTAGAAGTGCGCGCCCACGTACTCCCACATCTGGTGATGCCAATAGGGCCATTCGTGTCCGCCCTTCGGGCCCCAGTCGTCCAGGTGATGTGCGATCCCCCGACTCGCGAGCACGGCGGACATTTGGTAGGTCGGGCCGGGCACTTCCCACGGGCCACAGCCGGTCGCGAGGTGGATGTCGCAGCTCGCTAACTGGTGGAGAAACCAGGGGTCGTTCTGGTTCGCCATATAGTCGACCGGATTATTGAAGTAGAAGTTGTCGTCATACATCCCGTCCATGGAGTCGCGCAGATCGTAGACGCCGGAGAGCGCGTAGCAGCGCTTCACGCGGTCGGGATGCTTGAAGAGGGTGTTGGCGGCGTGGTAGGCACCCAGCGATGCGCCGTAGGTGGTAATCGGGATTCCCGGCGTCTGGCACTGGAAGTCGATGAAGGGGAAGACTTCGCTGGCCACGTAGTGGTCGTATTGCGCCTGGAGCCAGCTACGATGGAAGGGGTGCGCCCCCTTGTTGCTGAACGAATCGCTCTGGACTCCGTTGATGGAGAAGAATCGGATCCGCCCTTGCTCGATATAAGGGCCGAGGGTGCGAACCATCCCCTGGCCTTTCTGTTCATGCTCGTCGCCCATGCTGGTGGGGAAGGCGAGAATGGGCATGCCGTAATGGCCGTAAATGTTGATGCCCATGTCGCGATTGAGACGATCTGAATACCAACTGTGATGTTCGCGGTGCATGGCTGACGAGAATAGCGGGTTGGCAATTGGGCTCAAGCCCGGTGTGACGATCGCGAGGTATTCGAGCGGCCGTTGCTGAGCGGCCACATGCGCGAAGGCGCGTGGAACTCAGCGTCGACACGGGCCGACGGATGATCGGCGCTCTCAAAATCCTTCCGCGTCTTTCAAGTTCCTGAAAGACTTTGCGGATGTCGCGTTCATCCGCCTCGCAATTGCGCTTTGCTCTCGCCATCGCAGCGATGAGCACCACGATCAGCGCCATCGCCGGCGGGTTGCCGCACGAACGACTTATCTACACGACGCTCCGGCCCGCGAATAAGGAGCTGTATCTTTTCGAGCCCGGGGCCACGGCACCGAAGCCGATCACGAATGATCCGGCGCTCGATTACGATGCGACGTTTTCTCCCGATGGGCGATGGATTGTCTTTTGCTCGGAGCGCGCGGGGAATCCCAACCTTTACGCGCAGGACCTGACCAAGAGTCTCCCGCCGCAGCAACTGACGCGCGGGTCGTTCATGTCCGCGTCGCCCGCTTTCACGCCCGACGGCAAGACGCTGTTGTTTGTCAGCGATCGCGAAGGGAACGCCGATATTTTCTCGATGCCGTTCGATCCGGCACATTTCGCGGCAGCCGAGGGCGCGCAAAATCTTACGCACTCGTCGGGCGGTGATTATCGACCATCCGTTTCACCCGATGGCAAGACGATCGTGTTCAGCTCCGATCGTGACACCTTCAAGAGTTTCCTGGAGGACGCGACGAACTCGCGAGGCTTTGAGTCGGAAATCTATGCGATGGATATCGACGGCTCGCGTGTGCGCCGCCTGACGAACACGCACCGGACTGAGAACAAACCGTTTCAGTTCAACGACAACGGCTCGCCGGTCTGGTCCGCGGATGGCCGCACCATCTACTTCTACGCGAATCGCGACGACACCAAACACCGCATCTGGGCAATGGATGGGGACGGCTCGAATCAGCGTGCTGTCTCGCCAGCGGAAATCGATGCCGTCTCGCCGGCCGTGATGCGTGAGGGACGAATCGCATTCACCGCCACCAGGCCGGATCCGAACTCGCCCGTGCCAGTCGGCACGATCATGTCGATGAAACCGGATGGTTCAGACCTGCGGACGGAAAGCGGCGAGGCGAAGGACTGCAGCGGCGCGACATTCGATCGCGCGACTGGCCGGATGATTTGCAGTGCGGGGGGTTCATTGAAGGGAATGGCGGGGGTGTCGAATGGCAGACCATTTCTGGCGCGCGGCACGAAGAGCGAAGTGCAATTGCCGGATCGCATTCTGGAAGTGCAGGGTTTGCATCGGCAGTTTTGCTCGGTCAGTCCCAACGGGCGCGAGTTCCTTACGCCGCAATTAGTCACCGCCGTCGAATCAAAGGACAAGCACATCGCGAATCTCGTGCATTTGGTTGCGAACGCGCTCGATGGAACGTCGCCGCGCGAGGTTTTCCGGCCGGTTTCAGCAGCCGACGTTTGGGCGACAAGTTGGTCGCGCCATGCCGATATGATCGCGTTCACTACCGGCCCGCAGTTCGCGCCGGACAATGCGGTTGTCGATATATGGGCCGTTCACGCAGATGGGAGCGGCGCGGAAAATCTCACGGAAGGCAAAGCAGGGAACAATGCGTTTCCGGATGTGACCGCCGACGGCAAACAGATCGTCTTCCGCAGCACTCGTGATGGGAACAAGGAAATTTACCTGATAAATTCGGACGGCACGAATGTGCGGCGGATCACGAATGATCCCGCTAACGACACAATGCCGTCGATTTCACCGGACGGTAACATGATCGCATTCACGTCGACGCGCGCGGGCGGTCTCTTTCAGATTTTCCTGCAACCGGTGAAAGACGGGAAGCCGGACGGCTCGCCGCGCCCGTTTGCGCATAGCACGGCGCTGAACATGCACACGCGCTTTTCCGCAGACGGCAAATGGATCGCGTTCACGTCGGCGCGTGGATGGCTGAATGATGAGCCCGCGCTTTCCGCTTCCAACCCGCAGCCGTATGGCGAGATCTTCGTCGCGCCCGTCGACGGCAGCTCCGAGCCCGTGCGTGTAACACACAACAAATGGGAAGACAGTTTGCCGTGCTGGGGAGTTGTGCCGCGGTAGGGTGAACGGATAATCGTCCGGTTTGCAGCGACGCAAGGAACACGCCTAATCCGAGAGGCATTCGCGACGTTTGCCTGATCGTCGCTTCTTCCTCCTGCGATACCCGCGCGCAATTTTGCAAACGCACCGGATGAGCGACGTTGCTCGCCCGTGAGCGCGATTCCAATTACCGAGAAGCTCCTCCTCAATGCCGGGGGATGGCAGGCGATGAAGCCTGCGCGCGAGCTGCTCAAGGGCGGCCGCGTCTCCGAGGCGAAATACGAGCCGCCGTTGTTAAGCGGTTACGTGCGCGAAGGCGCGAAGAATTACCGCTCCGGCCTGCGAATCAAAAGCGCGCTCGACGTCGAGAATCTGTGCAGCTGTTGGGAGTCTCGCTCGGCGGGGAAAATCTGTGCGCACTCGGTCGCGGTGGGCTTGGGCTATCTGAATCCGTCGGCTGCGGCGGCGGCGGCACCAGTCGAGCCGGCGCATCCCGAAACTCCGGCAGGTCCGCGGTTCGTCGCCCTCGAGACCGCTGACGCTGTCCCAACCACACTGCACGTGATCCTGCCGCCCAACTTCACGGGCGCATGGCAACGCGGGCAGGTTCTGATCGTTGTCGAAGCCGAAACTTCTCGAAACCGCACGCTCATGTCCGCACTCCCGAAGAAGACCACATTTGCGGCGGACGACGCCGATCTCGTGCTGATTGAAGGTTTGCGCGCGGTTCCGGCGATCTTCGAGAGCGGAATGGCGACCTTGTCCCGCGACGGATTCTTGCGGCTGCTCCCCGCGTTGCAGGATCATCCACGCGTCACATTCGGCAAAGCCACTCGGGCGACGATCTCCTCGGTCGGGCTACGGCCCGAGCTGCTGGTCGAGTCGCGGGGCGACGGAGGCATCTCGGTGAGAGCGAACTTTCAGCTGAGTCGCAAGAAGATCGAGCAAGATCAAGATCAAGAGCAGGAGCAAGAGGAGAACGTGCTGATCCTCTGGAATGCGACCGACGCGTGGATGCTGCAGAACAACCAGTTCGTCCGCTACGGGGAAGCGTTGCCGGCCGGCTCGACGCACCTGATCGAGCGGCCTCTGCTGCTCGATGGCGACCGCGCGTTGCACTTCCTGGCGTTCGATCTGCCGCGGCTGCGCGAGGCATTCGACGTGCGCGCCGGCGAAGGCGTTCGCCTGCCGGAAATCGCAACGGCGCTGCCAGCCTTTGAGCTGCGGCTGGCGGGCACGCTGAGCAGCGTTACCGGTGAGCTGATGTGCATCTATGGCGATCGCGCGCCGATCAAAGCATTGGCCCACGCACAGGATCAATTCCTCTTCCGCGATCCACAGAATGCCGATCGCGTGCTCCTGCGGAATCTCGACGCAGAGAACGCGGCGGTCGCGCGGCTCGAGCAGATTGGCTTCGCCCGAACGGACGCCGGCGGCTTCGTGCTGCACGGCCAGCTCAATGTTATCCGGTTCTTCGCGAGCGATTATCTGAGACTGCAGCGAGACTGGAAGACTGTCCTCGCCGCGCAGGTCGAGAAGTGGACCGGCGAGATCGAGCGGGTGACGCCGAAGCTCGAGATTGTCGGCTCGGGTCAGGATTGGTTCGAGGTGCGTTACTCGCTCACCACGGCCGGTGGCGAGGTGTTTTCGAACGCCGACATCCAGCGGCTGCTTCGCTCCGGCCAATCGCAGACGCGATTAAAGAATGGCAATCTCGCGGTGATCGATACGGCGGGCCTGGAGGATTTCGAGCAGGTCATCCGCGACTGCGATCCGGCGCAGACCCAGCCCGGGCTCTACCGCATCAATCGCGCGCACGCCGCGTATATCGAAGAGACCGCGCGCGAGCTCGGCTCCGCCGTAGCCGATCGTCGCGAAGCGCTGAAGAAGTTCATCACCGGCCGCGATGCGTCGCCGGATGCGAAGACGAAACTCGGCACGCTCGCGAAGACATTGCGCGAGTATCAACTCGCTGGTTTCACATGGCTCACGCGCCTCGCGGCGAACAATCTGGGCGGCATCCTGGCCGACGAGATGGGTCTTGGCAAAACGGTGCAGACGCTCGCGTTTCTCCGCGCCCACCAGGGCGATGGCCCTGCGCTCGTCGTCTGCCCGACATCGCTGGTGACAAACTGGGAGAATGAAGCGCGGAAGTTTACTCCCGAACTCAAGACGCTCGTGCTCGAGGGTGCGGATCGCGCCGCCCGTTTCAATTCGATCGGGGGCGTCGACATTGTCATCACGAGCTACGCGCTGCTGCGGCGCGACATCGACACCCTGCGCGAAGTCAAATTCTCAACCGCCGTGCTCGACGAAGCGCAGCACATCAAAAACCCGGAGACGCAAAACGCGCAGGCCGCCTACGCCCTCCGCGCGACCCATCGCTTCGTGCTGACCGGCACCCCGATGGAAAATTCGGTGCGCGATCTCTGGTCGATCATGAACTTCGCGCTGCCCGGCTATCTCGGGAATCGCAACGACTTCCGGGAGCGCTACGAACTGCCGATCGCGCGCGGCTCCGCGCCCGATGTGCAACGCCGGCTCTCGCGCCGGCTCCAGCCGTTCCTGCTCCGCCGGCGGAAACGCGACGTCGCGAAAGATCTGCCCGAGAAAATCGAGCAGGTCGTGCTCTCCAGCCTAACGAGCAATCAACGCGCCGCCTACGACGCGCTGCTGCGCGAGATCCAGCACGGTCTCGGCGGCTCCGGCAAGAATGTGAACGCCGGCGCCCAACGGATGAAGATGCTCACTGGTTTGCTCCGTTTGCGCCAGGTCTGCTGCGATCTCCGCCTGGTGGGCATCGATAAGGAAGAGCCCTCCGCAAAGTTGGAACTCCTCGACGAGCTCCTCGAGGAAGCGATCGACGGCGAACACCGCGTCCTCGTCTTCAGCCAGTTCGTCTCGATGCTGCACCTCATTCGCGAACGCCTGGAGAAGCTCGAGATTCCATTTTGCTACCTCGATGGCTCAACCAAGCAGCGTCAGGAAATCGTCGATCGCTTCCAAAGCGATCCCGCGATTCCCGTCTTCCTGATCAGCCTGAAAGCCGGCGGCGTCGGCCTGAATCTCTCCGCCGCCGACACCGTTATTCATTTCGATCCGTGGTGGAATCCCGCGGTCGAAGCGCAGGCGACCGACCGCGCCCATCGCATCGGGCAAACCCGTGTCGTTACCGCCTACAAGCTGATCACCCGCGACACCGTGGAAGAAA
Organism: Verrucomicrobiota bacterium; assembly: GCA_041167205.1. Lineage (GTDB taxonomy): Bacteria > Verrucomicrobiota > Verrucomicrobiia > Chthoniobacterales > UBA10450 > AV80. The sequence goes on along the minus strand of JBEEHC010000100.1, from coordinate 8,903 downwards.
AAATCCTCCGGCTGCAGGAGAAAAAGCGCGCGGCGATCGACGCCGCCATCGACAGCGAGGAACCGCTCATGACCGGCCTCACCACCGAAGAACTCGAAGAGCTGCTCGCGTAAGCTAAAAAGGGAGCAGTTGCGCCGCAGGAAACGTGAACAACGTTGGACAAGATGAGCTCTTATACACTGGAGCCGATTGGCTACATTCGTTCGACTGTGAAGCGGCGGGAAGAAGCGCCGCGGCAGGGACCGGAAGGTGCGCCAGACGCGTGGCTCGAGATCGAACCTCGATTCGCCGACGCATTGTTGGGAATGGAGGTCGGGAACGAACTGATCGTCATCACGTGGTTGCACCAGGCGAAGCGCGATGTGCTGAAGAATCATCCGCGCAGCGATGAGAGCCGTCCGCTCACCGGCGTGTTTTATACGCGCTCACCCGCGCGACCAAACCCGCTCGGGCTGCATCCCGTCACAGTGCGTGAACTTGACGGCACCCGCGTGAAGATCGGACCAATTGAGGCGTTCGACGGCACGCCGGTGGTCGACATCAAGTCAGCGTCGACGCGTGCCGACGGATGATCTGCGCGGGCTGGGCGAGGTTGGCAACCGAGGGTCGAAGGCGGAATTGAACCGAGGATGGGCAATGGAGGATAGGAGACAAGCCGGGACACTCAAGGGCATCGGGCTAGCAAAAACGGCCGGACGTTTTCACGCCCGGCCGCTAATGGGGTCGAAATTTCCTGGTCGGAGATGCGTGGCGTTACCGCCGAATTCGTCGCCTAAGACTTGTCGTAGGCGGAGGTGCTCGTCACCTTCACGCCCTTGGCGTTAGTCATCGTGTTTGTCACCGTGCGGGTCTTTCCATCTGCCGCTACGACGATCGATCCTTCGCCAACAGTCTTGCCATCTTTCTTACTAATCATCTCGATGGTGTTGTCGCCCTTCAGCTTGAACGAGCGCATATCGGACGTGGCGTCGCCCGTGATCGGATAATCTTTGCCGTCCAGCTTTCCGGTCCACACGGTGTGAGTTTTCTTACCGTCAGCGTCAACTCCGTCGACCGTGCATTTGTCCAGGTCGCCAGCTTTCTCCCACACGACCATCGTGCTCTTACCCATACCCTCGCCGAACTTCGATTTGCTTTCGTTTAGTTTCCACGTGCCCAACGTCGGGTTCGGGTCCGCGAAACACATGGCGCCTGCCGCGATCGAAAGAAACAGGGCCAAACCGATTGATTTTGTTTTCATGCCGGAGTGCAAAGCGCAGCGAGCGTCCGGTCAATGCTCTTTATTAAGTAACAAGTGCTTCATGACCGTGCTCTCGCGATACGAGGCAAGGGGAGAGCCACATCGCCGCGAGTTTCAGTTGGCTTTCAATGCGCACCTTGAATGGGCTCGGGCCACAAACGAGTTTTTAAAATTAGCGCAGACTCCCACGGCGGTTGCCGTTGAAGCCGAAACAGCGACCTTCGAAAATGGACATTAAAAGAAGTGGCTCACAACCTTCCGGCAAGGGGCCAGCCGAATATTTTACCGGAGCCGTTCGCATCGATCCGCTATTCGAGGCGCCCGAGCCCGCGCGTGTTCGTGGCGCAAGCGTCACTTTCGAGCCGGGCGCTCGCACTGCCTGGCATACCCATCCACTCGGTCAGACGTTGATCGTTACCTCCGGCCTTGGATGGGCACGATGTTGGGGCGGCGCGATCGAGGAAATTCGACCGGGTGATGTGATCTGGTTCGCGCCCGGGGAGAAGCATTGGCACGGCGCAACGCCGACGACCGCGATGACTCATATCGCCATTCAGGAAGCGCTGAACGGCAAGCCGGTCGACTGGATGGAGCAGGTCAGCGACGGGGAGTACGGAGCCAAGTAGGAAGGCATAAGTAAGATTTAAGAAGTTCTAATCGGATCAATTCGCGGCCAGCGAACGAGTTTCAAACCGGAAAGCTGAAATGGTTAGTCTCCAATTATTTTTACGAGCACGCGCTTGCGCCGTCGGCCGTCGAATTCGCCGTAGAAAATTTGTTCCCACGGCCCGAAATCCAGTTTGCCTTTGGTGATGGCGACGATGACTTCGCGCCCCATGATCTGCCGCTTGAGGTGGGCGTCAGCATTGTCTTCGCCAGTGCGATTATGGCGATAACCGGTGGTCGGCTCGTGTGGCGCGAGTTTTTCCAGCCAAAGCTCGTAATCGTGATGGAGTCCGGATTCGTCGTCATTGATGAACACGGACGCGGTGATGTGCATGGCGTTGACGAGACAAAGGCCGTCGGTCACGCCGCTCCGGTCAACCAGTTCCTCGATTTTCGGCGTGATGTTGATGAACCCGCGCCGGCCTGGCACCTCAAACCAAAGATGTTCAGTGAGCGATTTCATTCTTCGTCTCCCAAGGTGAAGTGAAAGTCCGGCTGCCCTATTGCTTGGGCGAGATGAGATAGATGACCTTAATGCTCTGGCTAACTTCCACCGGTGCGAGCACGTATTTCGAAGGAGGCAGGGCTTCGCCGGTCGGTATGTAAGAACCGGTCACGATGACTCTTTCCGTCGTGGGTGCAGCGAACATTCGCGACTGAATGTCTTGAAAAGGTGACGTCGAGACAGCGAAGACCGAGTCGATCTTCATCCCCATTGGCTTGAGGGTCTTTTCGGCTTGTTCCCGTGCATTCGCCAAAGCCTTGTCGAAAATCTCGTCCGCGACTTCCTTCTCTTTGGCAAGCCCGGTCCCGATTCCGGAAAACTCTGTGCCTCCGATCGCGAGCAATTCGTCTACGAGCTTGGCGAAGGTGGTGACATCCCGGACGATGGCCGAGAAAAATCGAGTCACGCTATAGCCAATAATCTTGCCGCGCTTTCGACTTGATTCGTCTTCGTTCTCATATTGCGGCGCCGACTTTAGATCAGATGCGGCCACATCGTTCTCCGCGATTTTCCGCTCCTTCAGCAAAGCAAAGACCTTGTTGGCCTTTGCCTGCACTTCCTGGTTCGCTTTCGCCTGATCGGGATTGCGCGCCACGAGCTCGAAACGCAACGTGACCACGTCGGCGGGTTTTTCGATCTCGGCTTTCCCTTCGACGTAGATGTAAGGCTTATCGGGTAAACCGCCCTGCGCGAGGGCGGACAGCGGCACACTCGCGAAGGCGAGGAGAACAAGTTTCTTCATGGTCAAAAGCGTGCCGGATCGGAATCGCCGCTGCAAGACCCGCGAACGACGGTCCGCCGGCTCGCAATGGATTTATGAGGGCGACCCTTAGCCCTCCGTCCGAACTGCGCATTGATCTGACATCGCCCGACGGAGCGGCCGATCCACCACGGAAAGCGCTAGTTTACTAACTCGACCGGGTCGCCTTTGCGAATCATTCCTTCTGCGAGCACGGCGCCATAAACACCGGCCATTCCTTCGTGCGCTTGCGCGACGGCCTTCAATATCGCCGGCGTTTTTTCCGCCGTGTCGGGATCGAGGGTAATCATCATGCATCGCGCATCGCGCTGGAGGACTGCGACGGTTACTTTTGAGCCGATGCGTAACGAGCGACCGACGAATTCATCTTCGGCGAAACCGTCCGCGCTCGTTAGATCGACATAAACATTTGCCCGGAAGCGACGCTTATCGACGGCCACGCCGGTTTCCTCGCCCAGTTTCTTCGCCGTTTGCACGGCGAAGATCGACAACGGGCGACAATCGGTGATCGCCTTGTCCGAGCGAAGCAAGATGAGCTCGTGTTTTCCGTCGATGCTTAATCGCAGATTGTCGATCAAAGCCGGGTCATCGATCGCGAAGGTTTTCCCATCCGGCGTTTCGACATCGATCATCATCTCGGGCGCGTTAGCCGAGATCGGATTCAGGTTGGGCGACAATTTCTCTGCTTCACTCAAGTTGACCGGTTGCGCTGCCTTCTCCGGGTTTCGAAAGCGCGCGTGGTAACGAATCATCTGACGTTGATCGCGTCCCGTGAAATAAGGAAATCCCTTTGGACTCGCCGAGCTCGCGAAAGCAAAAAGGCGATCGCCGTAAACTCCCGCATAGCCGGCGAACATTTCTTCCAGCTCTTCGCCGCGCATGCTTTTGACCGGATAGCGCCAAAGGCTCTCAACTTTGCCGACGATGCTCACGCGGGAAAGTAAAAAGGAGGAAGTAAGAATTAAGAAGTAAAATTAGACTGCGGATTACGCGGATCGCTTGGATGGGAGGGGAACAACTCCCTTCGGCTAAGGCGAAGATGGCCCGACGATCCAATACCCGGGCGCGACGTACTCAATGAGAGAGTAGAGGTCACCCCCAAAGCTCGCGAGAAGGAAGACCAATCCTTCCCGCCTCATACAAAAGCTGGTGATGACGATCACCCGCCAGGAGGAGGGGGCCGTCCAGGTCCGCATAATCTGTAGCTCCCACGAGCAGTCGAGCGGGAGCGATCCCGAGAGAGGTGCAGACCATGCAGCCGATCAACACTTTCAGACCCCTTTGGCGAGCGCGCTCTGTCAGCAACAGGGCTTCCGTCAGCCCGCCCGTCTTGTCTAACTTTACGTTGATTGCATCGTAACGGTTAATGAGATGAGGCAAGTCGGTGGTGGTGTGGCAACTCTCATCCGCGCACACGGGAACCGGATGGTCCAGGGTTTCGAGGACGTCATCCGCGTCCGCGGGAAAAGGTTGTTCGATCAGTTCGACTCCTAACCCACGCAAGTCAGAAACAATTTCTCGATAATGCGACGGCGACCAGGACTCGTTGGCGTCAACCATCAGGCGCGCTGCTGGAGCAGCTCGTCTGACAGCTTCCACTCGCGGGAGATCGAGGCTGTCGCCTCCCAGTTTCAACTTCAGGAAGGGGGCGTCGTTGCTCGCTTGCGTCGCGGCGGCCATTTTTTCCGGGGCGTCGAGACTGATAGTAAAGGCAGTTTCAACTGAATTAACGATTTGGATCTTCGCCAGCTCCCATGCGCGCAGGCCGGAAGCCTTCGCTTCCAGATCCCACAGGGCACAATCCAACGCATTGCGTGCCGCACCGGCGGGCAGTAATTCCTGAATCTGCTGGCGATCGATGCACCTCGAAAAAATCTGCTCGAGCTGTGCGACAGTGGAGGTCGGGGTTTGGCCATAGCGCGAAATCGGAACCGCCTCGCCGCGGCCGGTGTGATGGCCATCACTTACGGTGACGACGACGACACGTGCTTCCGTGCTGGCACCGCGCGCAATTCGAAAAGGCTTATCCAGCGGCCAGCTTTGTTCGGCGACGCTGAATTCAAAGTGGTGTGAGCTCATTCAGCGATGGGAAATTAGCATGGAACCGATGTGCCGGAACCCACGCGCCAACTAAGCTGGCCGAATTTCCTCGAATTCGCCGCGCTCGTGATTCTTGCGGACCCGGTCCCAGGGAAAACATTTGCCGTTCATGGCGATGTAAACTCCGGCTGGCAACACCTGCACGAACGAGAGCGCACTGCCGAGGTTGAAGAGGCCGTCGGAGCTGCCGAAGGCGTAGGGGATCATCGCGCCGGTGAGCACGACGGTTTTCCCGGAAACAGCGCGAGCCACCGCGGCGGCAGTCTCCGTCATCGTGTCGGTGCCATGGGTGATGACGATGCGATCCTCCTCCGACTGAAGGCAGTTCTGCACGATGAGGGCGCGATCGGCGTCGGTCATTTCGAGACTATCGATCATCATAACGGTGCGGATGGTCACTTCGACCCGCGAACGACCCAGCCGGAGCATCTCCCCGATGTGGGTGTCTTTAAAAAAGAGCTGGCCGGTACGTTCGTTGTATTCCTTATCGAAGGTGCCGCCGGTGACGAGGATTCGGATGGCCATGGTAAGATTCGCGCGGTGCGCAGCGAAGCTAGCGTTCGGGCGCGCTCTCGGCAATCCCTGGCCGAAAGGCATTTTCACGGGCAGCCGGGACGCGAAGAGATCGATATCGCTTGGCTCTTGTCTCTCTGCGCCACGCCGGATAGTTAATAGCAGATGCTGTTCGGCTCACGATCGAACCAATCCCGGGATCATGTTGGATTTCGTGAGCGCGGGCGAGAGGTCACGCGGCTGGAATCTTTTAGCGACGCCGTTTTCGGTTTCGCGCTGACTCTCCTCGTCGTCTCGCTCGACGTGCCGAAAACATTCGCCGATCTGGTCGCGACGATGCGCGGGTTTCCCGCCTTCGCCCTCTGTTTCCTTTTTCTCGCGCTCATCTGGAATGGGCACTACCGGTACTGCCGCCGTTATGGGCTCGATGATGGCACAGCGCGCTTCCTCACCTGCGTGATGCTTTTTCTCGTTCTCTTCTACGTCTATCCGCTCAAGTTCCTCTTCAATTTTAGCATCACCGGTCTCTTCGACAGCCCCGCGCACTCGGCCTCGATGACCCGGTCAGAATTTTCAGCGTTGCTGGTGATCTACGGCCTGGGCTTCGCGGCGGTCTACCTCGCCCAGACCCTCCTTTACTGGCACGCCTATCGTTTGCGTGACGTGCTCGAGCTCACCGAGCTCGAAAAATTCGATACCCGCTACCAAATTTTTCGACTCCTGACCCTGGTGGCGTTTGGACTGATCGCGGCTCTTCTCGCCTGTATCCCGGTTGTGCGGAATTGGAGCAGCCTGGTCTACATTCTCCTTTTTCCTATCCTGCGAACGTCTCGCGCAATCCATCGTCGTCGGCGGGCTCCCTATCTCGCAAGGTTGACCGGGTAACAAATGGCAGAAAACGCCGAGGGTAACATGCAATCCCTAAAGCTCCCCAGATTTGAATTGTCAGCCGAGGACGCGGTCGAAAAGATCGGAAACATGAAATTCAACAAAAACATCGGCATGATTCTGCTCGCGGTTTTCCTGATCTTCGACGGCCTCTTAGGGTTTGGCTTGAACGTCGGGCCGGCCGTTTTCCTGCTCTACATTGTGGCGCTGGCAGCCGGCGTCTTTATTTTTATCGGCAAATAGGTTTCGGCCATGATTGAGCAAAAGCACTTGGAACCGAAGGCGGATAGACGAAGGTAAAGGTCTTATGGGAAACAGCCAAGGCAGAGACAACGTGAGAAAACGCGCATCGCGCCGCAAGAAGACCGAGCGCCTCGCAGCCGCCGCCAAAGTGGGCACCCCGAAGAAGGCGAAGAAGTAGCGCCCTTCCCCAGGGTTCTGAGCCGCGAACGGCGGAAAGCTAGCAGCTATCAGCCCTGCTGATCGCGGTCATAAGGGATAATATTATCCCATTCTTCCGCAGACGAGCGGGCGACGAATGCCACGACGGGTTCCGTGTCGCTCATGTTGAAGACCTCGTGAGGCACGCCCGGCTTTATGTAGATGAAATCGCCGGCCTCATTCTCCAACACCCGCTTGAGCCCGGCTCCGAACTCGTGGCGCACTTTTCCTTCGAGGATGTAAAGGATCAGCTCGAAGCCGACATGAATATGGGCGGATGCAACGCCACCCGGAGGAATGGTGGCGATGTTGGCCGATAGCTTGGTTGTGCCCACATTCTTGGCAGACATGCCTTGCTTGTAGTGAATGCCGTTCCAATCTCTGCGGGCCCCGCCACCACGAATTGTTAGGAGCCCATCGTGATCCTCGACCGCGCTGAGCTGAAGGTTGTTTTTGTCGCTCATAAAAGTGCTCCGAAGGAAAGTAAGAAGGCAGAGTTAAGAATGAAGGTGCAAGAATTAAGAAACCAGGGCCTCCGCGGGAGACGAAATGATAATCATGAAGATGTTGGAAGAAAGTAAAGCGTTCAGCGGTTTCGCGGTTGGCGATACTGAAAAGGCGAAAGAGTTCTATGGCGGGACACTTGGGTTGAAGGTTTCGGAAGATCACGGTCTGCTCACATTGCATCTTGCCGACGGCAATAACGTTCTGATCTACCCCAAACCGAACCATGTTCCGGCGACGTTCACCGTTCTCAATTTCCCGGTGAGCGATGTCGATCAAGCGGTCGACGAACTGACCAAGCGCGATGTGCGCTTTGAGGTTTACGACCTGCCAGACATCAAGACGGACAAGAACGGGATCATGCGCGGCAACGGTCCCACGATTGCGTGGTTCAAAGATCCGGCCGGGAACATTTTGTCTGTGCTGGAAACTAGCTGAAGGAAACGTCGAAAGCGTTCGCGAGCAGGCGACGCGGTGAAATCGCGTCGGTGAGGGTTGGAACCGGGCGTTGTAGTTTAGCGTTCAATCGCCTAATAGATCGATCCATGATCGCGTCGATTCGGCAGCCTTGCGACGAGAGCTTCATTCATGCCGACGGAACGAGCGCGCGGTGCGCTCCTGCTGCTCGAAAGTGGGTGCTTGCTGCGACAATCCTCGGCTCGAGCATGGCGTTCATCGACGGCACGGTCGTCAACGTGGCGCTGCCGGCGTTGCAAACCGATCTGAACGCCAGCCTGGCGGATTTGCAGTGGGTGATTGAAGCGTACGCGCTCCTGCTCGCGGCGCTCCTCCTGGTGGGTGGGTCGTTAGGCGATCGTTACGGTCGTCGACGGATTTTCCTGATCGGCGTAGCCGTTTTTGCGGCGGCATCCGTCTGGTGCGGTTTGGCTGCTTCCATCGGTCAGCTCATCATTGCTCGAGCGGCGCAAGGATTCGGAGCCGCACTTCTGGTCCCGGGCAGCCTCGCCATCATTAGCAGCGCCTTTCGCGAAGAGGAACGCGGACGGGCGATCGGCACTTGGTCTGGCTTCAGCGCCATCACGGCCGCTATTGGCCCAGTGCTCGGGGGATGGCTCATCGATCATGTTTCGTGGCGCGCCGTCTTCTTCATCAATATTCCGGTAGCGATTGTGGTCATCGTGATAGCGCTCCGGCACGTGCCCGAGAGCATCGGCAGCGCGAAAGGGCGGCTTGATTGGGGGGGCGCGCTGTTGACGACGGTTAGTCTCGGCGCGCTGGTTTTGGCGCTGATCGAATCATCGCGTCTTACCTTTGCGCATCCGGTC
>JBEEHC010000099.1:0-3666 GCA_041167205.1 Verrucomicrobiota bacterium | reverse complement strand
GCCCCCGCTCAGATTAAGTTTCGTGACGCGCAGCGATGTCGGTTCGATGAACCGCGCGTTCGCGCCAAACGTCGCTGGCAGCGCCAGTGCGGTCAGGCCGAGAAATTTTCGCCGTGTGATCTTGCTCATGGGAGCCGGGTTCCAAGAAGCATATCGCGTTCTTGCTGGGGCTGCCTCCTTCAGGTAGGGACGCACTTCCGGCCGTCCGACTATTTTCTGAAGACGCTCGTTGGATTAAATCCGCCTCGGAGAGGCGTCCCTACCTGGAGGGGAACCTAATCCGGATAAATCAGGAGCCGCAGGAACCGCTTTCCTTTGTCAGTGAGGTGAGCGTTCGGTCCGCGCCCTGCGATCTGATCTCGTGTCAGATACGACGACTCGACTCCGGTTTGTTTCATGTAGGAGAGTTCGGGTCCCCCAACATGTTTCCCACTCGGCTCGATTTTCAACGGCACGCCGGCGCGATTGAACGAGACTTCCCACGAAACCGGTTTTTCACCGCTTTTCTGCCCAATCATCCACGGGTAAAATTTTAGAAGATCGAAATGTCCCGACGCTGGCAGGAGGACGCGGTAAAGCGTCTCTTCTTCGGAAAGGAATTCCGGGATGGTAAGCGACGGCCGTTCCCGCAGCGCGAGGTAAAGGCGCGCGATGTCGATCCCCATCAAATTGATCCCGTTGTAGAGGCCGTTGTGGTTGGGATCTGTCTTGAACAAGCTGTCGTGCCACGATTCGAACTGCCGGCTCAACATCAGGTTCAGTTCGAGATGCAGATGCGCACGCGTCTGATTCAGTCCCTCGCCTGTATGCCCTAGCACGCCAAGCTGATCGCGCTGTTGCACGCGTTGCCCGACGTGGACCTGAATTGAACTCAAATGCCCGTACAGGCTGTAGTACTTGCAGCCGTCCCAGCGGTGTTCCACCACGACATACTTGCCGTAATTAGAGAATCCCGGCACCAGGTTGGTGTGGACGACCATGCCTGCGGCAATCGCGCCCACCGGATCAACCGGCTCGCCTCGGTCATCGCGCTGCAGCGGCCGGATATCGATCCCTTCATGAAAGCGGGTGTAAACAATTCCGGCCGATGTCTCGACCGGGTCGCGGACGAATCCATACTGACCGCCCTCCCACGGCGTCGACTTTACCCCTTGGTAGTCGCGCTCGATGTATTGGTAAAACTCGGGGCCGTCGCCACGATAAATTGCATCGTTCTCTGTCGGGAGCGCGAGGCTCAATCGCTCGGATTGGCTATGCCCCGTGGCCGGCAAACTGGCGAGCAGAACAATCGCGAAACGCGCTCCACGCCGTCGCAGCGCGGTATTTTTCCGCATCCGGCCGGCCTCCAGGCCTTCTTCATCGCTCGATCTCATTGGAGGTTGGGCCCGATGCGATGTAAGATTTTGCCATTAAAGATGCGTCGATCAATTTCGGTTCGGTTGTCAGACTCGCCGAGGGTGACGGCCGCGATGGTTCTCATCGCGGATTGATAAAGGGTTTGACAGGATTTGCAACGTTTGCTGTCTAGCAGCCGCTCATGAGCCGCTCCCTCGTCTTGGCCCTGCTGTCGCTCGCGATCGCCAGTTCCCTTGTAGCCGAGGACCAGACGGCGCAGCCGACACCTCAGAAGCGCGGTGGCTGGTTCACCCGGATGCTCCATCCGTTTCAGTCCAGCCCGGCGCCGAATTACAAGGACGCGCGGCTCCGCGGTTTGGTCCTCGATCTGAAGCTCTCGCCGCAGCCGGTGAAGTTGTCCGAGGTCCGGCAGCTCGAGGTCAAAATAACGCTCACCAATGTCTCGAAGCGCGCCATCTCCCTGGATTTCCCCACCGATCAACGAATCGAAATCCTCCTGAGAAACTCATCCGACGCAGTGCTGACCACCTGGTCGGACAACCATGCCTTTGACGCGAATGCGGGTACCATTCTGATCAATCCCGGAGAGCATATCTACTACTCCGAAACGATCGCGACGCGCGAATTGACGCCGAACAAAGTTTTTCTCGTCGAAGTTTTCTTTCCGCAATATCCCGAGCTGCGCGCCCGGCAAAAATTTTTGACCGCGCCATAGGGCAAGAATGTAGAGGCGCTTGTGCCAGGCGCCTGTCTTATTGGTTAGGCGCTTGGCACAAGCGCCTCTACATCCCGAACGCGTGAATCTCTTCTCCGATTACCATTCGCACCCCCAGGGCCATCGGATCCAACGTTACAACCAGACGCTCCTCCAGCCGTGGGTCGATCATGCTCGAGGCAGCGGGCTAACCGACATCGCCTTTACCGATCACGATCGTTACCACGAAGGGATCGAGTTTGATGAAATCGAAAAGCTGCGCGCGGCGAATCCCGATATCAAGATTCGTGCTGGGATCGAATTGGATAACGATCCGGTCCACTCCATGGCGGGAAGACATTGGGTCGAGAAGAACTGGGACCGACTCGATTTCGTCCTCGGGTCGGTTCACTTTCTCGATCGGCCGGATCAGATGTTCGACAGCGTACCGGCCGGCGCCGAGCAGTTTGCCGGTCGCGACATCGATCAAATTTACGCCGATTATTTCCGGCGCGTCCGCGAGGTGACGGCAACTGGCCTGGTCGATTGCCTGTCGCACCTCGACCTCATCAAGATTCACGGACACCGGCCGAAAACGAAAATCGAAGGTCTCGTCGAAGAGACGCTCGATTTCATCGCGACGCGGGGCCTCTGTCTCGAGCTCTCGACCGCCGGCTGGCGCAAACCAGTCAACGAGCTCTACCCGTCGGATGAAATCATTCATCTGGCGATCGCCAAGGGAATTCGATTTACGACTGCTTCCGATGCGCACTCGCACGTGCAACTCGGGGAGAACTACGACCGGCTCGCCGAAAAGATGGGAGAATTGGGGGTCCGGGAGGTGTGCGTTTACGAAAAACACACGCGCGTGATTCGTCCAGTGTAGGGCGGGCGCTCCGCCTGCCAATGTTTCGGATCGGCAACCCGCCTCAGGCGGGTTGCCCTACAAGCCCAGCCCCGTTACGCCCAGTCCGCCGGTGATCTTCGTCATCTCCGATTGCGCCAGTTCCTTGCCTTGCGCGATCGCCTGTTGCACGCCGCTCAGGACCGCCTCTTCAAGAAACTCCACGTCTTCGGGATCGACGATCTCCTTTGCGATCTTGATCGAAATCACATCGCCCGAGCCGTTCGCGACGACCGTGATCTTTCCGCCGGCCGCTTGCACTTCGACGGTTTTGTCCTCGAGCTCGGCCTGCGTCTTCGCCATTTGCTCCTGCATCTTCTGGGCCTGCTTCATTAACTTGTTCAGATTCATAACGCTCAATCGCTCGCGGTTTTGATTTCGCCTTTGAAAATTTCCAACGCTTCCCGGATGAGCGGATCATCCTTGAACATCGTTTGCGAGTCTCCCTTTTTCCTGGCTGGCAACTCGTCTGACGTCGCGGGTGGCTCCGGGACAACCGCCACGGGCAAACCTTCTTTGAGAATGAATTTCATTTTCAAATCCTGTCCGCTGATTTCCTTGATGAGCGCTTCGAGAAAATCACGAGTGCGCGGACTGGCCACCGATTCCATTGCCGTTTTTTGCTCGGACGGGAATCCGAGCACGAAGAAACGGCCCTCGACGCCCAAGGCCCTCGCTGATTCCACCCAAACCCGAATCAAGGGACGGCGCG
>JBEEHC010000098.1:0-3658 GCA_041167205.1 Verrucomicrobiota bacterium | reverse complement strand
GAAGCCTTTTACGTCCGCATCGCCGAGACCGCGAGCGACACCCAGGCCGGCGTTGCCGAGCCCGGTTCCGACAGCGCAAGCGACTGACCCTGCGATATCGACGCCGTCTGTCATGGCTTCGCCTTCTGCTCGTCCGCCAAGGCCCACGCCTCACCAAAAACCTTCGCCTGCGCAGACCGTTCCGCCCGCGGAATCCACGCCAGTCATTGCCAAACCTGATTTGACGCCGGCAGCCCCAGTCACTTCGTCAACGCCGGAGCGCGTGCCGCAGACAACTCCGCGTCCCATTGTACCGACTCCGCTGAACACGCCGGCAGCTCGCCCAAGTTCGAGTCCACCGGCAGAAGCCGTCGCGAAACCCTCGCCGCGGAATGATCTCGCTCCAAGATCGGTGGCTTCTCCCCGCGTCACTCCGCCGGCAAGTTCCGCGACCGATCCGTCGTTGCCGCCGCCTGACGAAACCATGCCGGTCGTGCGGCACACCCCATCTGGCGTCCGGACGAAGCCGCCGGACGATGCGATCCCGCCGTCGAGTGCAATTCCTTCTCCTGCGCCGGACGATCAAAAAACGAACAACAAGAGACCCAGGCGTCCCGGACAAGTCGAAGGCGAGAAGCCGGCGCCCACTCCGACGAGCTCGACCGCGCCTCAATAACGAGCATCGCCGTCTATCGGCGTAAGTCGGCCACGGAATCGTCTCGCGTCGCCAGGGTGCGCGCGTAGGCCAGCGTGTCGATCGCATCCACGCCCTTGTCTCGCCGAATAGCTTTGATGCGTGGAAAGCGCAGAGCCAGACCGCTCGAGTGTCGAGTGCTTTCCTGGATTGAATCGAAGGCGACCTCCAGGACGACGTCCGGCTTTACTTCGCGGTACCGCCCGCGATTCGCAATCGTCTGTTTCTTGAAATGCTCGGTCAGCTCTGCGATCTCAGCGTCGGTCAAACCGCTGTAGGCCTTTCCGATTGTAGACAGTTGGCCGGTCGTCTCGTCGCGCACGGCGAACGTGTAATCGCTTAGGACGTGATTGCGCTTGCCGTGGCCAAGCTCGGCCGCGACCACCACGACATCGAGCGTGGCCAGCTCTTTCTTTAATTTGAACCAGAACATCCCGCGCCGGCCCGGCGAATAGAGGCTCTCGGGATCTTTCACCATGAGTCCTTCATTCAGGCGGCGGCGGGAGAGCTGGAATGCCTCTTCGATCTCCTCCGCCGAATGGGCTGGATAAATTTCCGCCGTCTGGAACTGGGGCGGCAGCTTAAGGGCACGCAACAATTCACGACGTTCACGCAGCGGGTTTCTCAAGAGAGACCGCCCATTTTTCCAGAGCAAATCGAACGCGACAAAAACGACCGGCACATCCGCTGAGGGAGTCGCAAACAAATCCCCCCCTTCGCTTTTTCGACCCAGCCGTTTTTGGAGATCGAAGAATGTCAGCTTCTTGCCGTGTTCGAACGCCATGATCTCGCCATCCAGGATTAATTCGTCCTCGAACTTTTGTGCCTGCTCGGCCAACTCGTTGAACTGGTCCGTCATGCGACGCAGGTCGCGCGAGAATATTTCCACGCGCCCCGAGCCTCGATGAAGTTGGGCGCGAATGCCGTCGAACTTGTCCTCCACGTAAACTGTCGCAGCCGGAGCCATTGTTGCATCCTCACCAGGTACAGGGGCGAAGCGCGCCCAGATCGCCTCGGCCGTCGGCTCCGGGCTGGCAAGCATGCACTTGATCGGACGGAACAAGGAAAGCTCGGCCCGTTGCAACTCGCCTTTCAATGCAAGCAGCGCTGTCTCCCCAATATCTCCGAGCAGCATGTTCGCTTCCTTCGCGTCATCCAGCGGAGCATCGAACGCTAGGGCGATGGCTTCCTCGACGAGACCCTCACGCAAGCCGATCCGGAGATCGCCCGTCAAGATCTTGACCAGGTACTGCCCTTCGCGCGCTGAGATTTTCGCGAGACGAGATTGGAGAAGCTCAGCCTTGGTTAGCGGACCACGAGACTTGTGCAGCGATTCGAAAAATACTCGTGATTGGCCAAGCGTGAATGACTCGGGAGTAGTCCGGCCTTCGAGAGCTTCCAACGCGGTCTTGCCTGCGTCTCCATGGGAGCTGGCAATCCGCCGGAATTCCGCCTCGGTCAGCTTGCTCGCGTTCTGCAAAGCCCGGTGAATTACGGACCAGCCAACCTGCAGCGTGCGCGGATCATTTTGCGGAAACGGTTTGCCGGTAAAATAGATGGATGCGACGGACAATTGGGCCGGCTCCAGAGTTCGAAAGTATTCCGCGAGCAAACGAGTCTTTTCAAGCTTGGCGGGCGTTCCAGCGATCGCCTCACCCACTTTTGCGAAATCAGAAAACTCCGAAGCGACGTCGGACGATGGTTCCTTCGCCAGGGAAGGGGTGGCCGCGCGGAAAGTATTAAGCGTCAATTCGAGCTGATTCTGTTCGCTCAACGCCCAGGCCTCGATTCCACGGTCTCGCAAATCCCGGGCGAACTCGGCGGCGAATCCATGCAGGGTCAGCACCCGCTGCGGTTGGACGAGCTCGACGTAGCGCAGAAGGTCCGTGTAATCGGCGTGATCGGAAAGAGGAAAGGCCGCGTCGACTTGATAGCGATAGATTGCGTTCGGATCGACGGCCCAACCACTGATCATGGCGACGCGTTTGTCCCGAATCCTTTCCAGCATGCGCGAACGATTCGCGCTCGGCGGACAGATCAGCACCTTGCCGGCGACTTCATCCGCCTTGTACCGTTCGTATTCGCAAAATGATTGCCCAAATTGTTCGTAGATCCGCGTCATCCGATGAACGGACCCGTGCAGCATCGGCTTGAGTCCAGCGCCGGTGAGCGAGCAAAGAATCTCCTGCGCTTTGCCTAACGAGTACCCGAGCAGGACCGGGACCGCCCCGGCTTCGAGTGTATCCCGGCAAAAGGCGACGATCTGTCCGATGACTTCGTCCGTGGGCGGCAATCGATAGCGCGGCAAACCGTAGGTCGTCTCCATGATCAGCGTCTCGGCATGCCGCCACTCCGTCGGTTCGGCAGAGCGGCCGGGCCGTAACTTGAAGTCTCCCGTGTAAAGCAGCGACCCGTTGTTCGTCTCGAGGAGGAATTGCGCGGAGCCGAAGATGTGACCCGCGGGCAAGAGCATCAGCTCGAGGCCGCGTATCGTTTTTCGCTCCCCGAAAGCGACCACATGCTCGTTGCGCTTGCCGGGTAGACGCGCCTGCATCAACCGCGCAGTGCGTTCGGAGACGATGATTTCGTCGTGCGGCGCAATGTGATCGCTGTGCGCGTGAGAGACAAACGCGAGTGGCTTGCGATCCCAGGGGTCGAGCCAAAGGTTTTCCAGCGGCAGATAAACGCCTCGGTCGTAGCGAACTTCGATCACGAAAAATTTTACGCGCGAAACGGTGGGCGCGAAACCGGGATTCGAAACCATTTAGCTCGGGGTTGCATTGACCGTGTCTTACGCTTCCCTTTCCGTGACCCACGATGAAGTTTGCGATGATTTTTGTTTTGGCAGCGGCCTCCGCCGGCACTCTCCTGGCTGCGGACGCGCCCAAGCTTTTACCCAAGGTCGACCTGTTGCCAGTCGCCTTGAGCGATGACTTTCAGTTCCGGAAAACAAAGCTCTTCTTGCTGAGCGAGACGCCACCCAAA
>JBEEHC010000097.1:0-14307 GCA_041167205.1 Verrucomicrobiota bacterium | reverse complement strand
ACAATCGCCAGCTTCAGCGAATAGGCCGTCGCTTCGTGCGCCTCCACCTTGCGGACCAGGTCTTGATAGAATGCGCGCTCGTCTTCGATTGCTTCCTTTTCCCGCCGGAGATGCGCGAGCAGCTTGGTCATGACCGATCTGAGCGTTTGATACGAGCCTTCCACTTTCATCCGCCAGACTTCGCCACAGGCGATGGCGCTCTGGAGGTAGCTGCGAAACTCGGAGAATCCACTCTCTGCTATTCCCGACATTTCGCGGTTGGCTGAGAGAGTGAACACCGTTGGGTTCTCCACCTGCCGGTCACGGGCATATTGCGCCACGTGCTCTCGATTGATGATCAGCTCGTCCTGACTGGCTCGGTCGGCCTGCTGGAGCACGAAGACCATCTTTCGGTGCCACTCCTTCCTGATTAACGTCAGGAGTTCCCAGGCCGATTTCGTGTGCGGGTTCGCGGCGGAAAAGACAAAAACAACCAGATCGCTTTGCGGAATGTAGTTCTCCGTGATCGTCTCGTGATTCTGGATGATCGAGTTGGTGCCGGGCGTATCGACCATTGTTACTTCGCGCAGCACTTCCGTAGGCAAAAAGACTCTCTCGCAATATTGGTTCAGCTCGACTGTCTTGCGTTCACCGCCATAAACCAATTCCCGGATGCCAGCGGTGCAGGGCCCCGGCGCAACTTCGCAGACGTCCTCCCGGATGAGCGCGTTAATAAAGCTGCTCTTGCCAGCCTTGACCTCACCCACGATGACGATCAGCGCCGCCGCCTGCAAATTTGCCAGGCGGACGCGCAGAATTTGGGTCGCTTCATCGTCAGCGCATCTTTCGGCCAGCCACAAGGCGCGTTGCAGATGGTCCCTGAGCGTCTCGAACTGCTTCTTCAATTCCGGGCTGAGAATCCGAGGCGCCGCCGCACGGATTGCGCCGCTGGCGTCTGGTTGCCGTTGTTCCAGTTGGCTCATGGAGCGCCGATAATATCGCCCCAATTCTTTCCTGCCCATCCGAAACTTGCAAACGCTGCGATTTGCCTTCGATCATGGGCGGAATTCCTCCCTTTCGTCACTCGCCGTTTCGTCATTCGTCATTCCCAATTCATTCCTCTTGCCCTGGTGCCTTCTTTTGAAAACATTCGAACATGACAATGCCAATCGATTTCACCCCCAGCCTACGACCGATGAGAAGGAGCGCGCGATGAGCGCCGTCCGATTACTCGTCGGCACGCGCAAGGGCGCGTTCGTCCTGACCTCGGACGGCAAACGCGAACAATGGAAAGTCGACGGCCCGCACTTCGCCGGCTGGGAAATCTATCACCTCAAGGGTTCGCCCGTCGACCCGAACCGGATTTATGCGTCGCAGTCCAGCAGCTGGTTCGGGCAAATGATTCAGCGCTCCGACGACGGTGGCAAAACGTGGGAGGCGGTCGGAAACGAGTTCGCCTATGACGGCGTTCCCGGCACGCATCAGTGGTACGATGGCACGCAGCATCCCTGGGAGTTCAAGCGCGTCTGGCATCTCGAACCGTCGCTGACCGATCCCGACACAGTCTACGCCGGAGCAGAAGACGCCGCTCTGTTCCGCACCGCGGACGGCGGCAAAACGTGGCAGGAACTCCCCGGACTGCGCAGCGCCAAAGGCAACCTGTGGCAGCCCGGCGCCGGTGGAATGTGCCTGCACACGATCCTGCTCGATCCGAGCGAGCCCAATCGGATCTTTGTCGCCATCTCGGCCGCCGGCGCGTTCCGGAGCGGCGATGCCGGCCAGACCTGGCGACCGATTAACCGCGGATTGCGGTCCGAACAAATCCCCGATCCTGCCGCCGAAGTTGGCCACTGCGTTCACCGCATCGCGATGCACTCGTCGCGCCCCGGCGTCCTCTTCATGCAAAAGCACTGGGACGTCATGCGCAGCGAAAACGCCGGCGACTCCTGGAACGAAGTCAGCGGCAATCTGCCATCCGATTTCGGATTTCCGATCGACGTTCATGCGCATGAGCCCGAAACCATTTACGTCGTCCCGATCAAGAGCGATTCCGAGCATTTCCCGCCCGACGGCAAGCTGCGCGTCTACCGCAGCCGGACCGGCGGCAACGAATGGGAAGCGCTGACGAAAGGACTCCCGCAGAGCGATTGCTACGTCAACGTCCTCCGCGACGCCATGTGCGTCGACTCGTTGGATAAGTGCGGAATCTACTTCGGCACCACCGGCGGCCAGGTCTACGGATCCGCCGACGCGGGCGACACGTGGAAGCCGATCGTCCGCGATCTTCCCGCCGTCCTCTCTGTCGAAGTCCAGACGCTCCCGTGATGATTCGCGTCGTGCTCCCGTTCCATCTTCAGAAGCTGGCGCGCGTCGAAGGCGAGGTGCAGCTCGACGTTGCGGCGCCGGTGACACAGCGTTCCATCCTCGACGCCCTCGAGGCGCGCTATCCCGTGCTGCGTGGGACGATTCGCGAGCACGTCACGCAAAAGCGCCGCGCCTTCGTCCGCTTCTTCGCCTGCGAACAGGACCTCTCCCACGATCCCCCCGACACTCCCCTCCCCGACGCCATCGCCACCGGCGCCGAGTCCTTCGTCGTCCTCGGCGCGATGGCCGGAGGTTAGGCCCAGCGGGTGAGTGAGTGCGCTGGCGACTGAGAGATTTCAAATTCCCCGATCTCCCGCTCGCCCGATCGTTCAATGACCTAAAACCATCTGCGCCGTTTGAAGTACCAGTATGGAACAACGGCCGACACGATCATCATCACAATCGCGAACGGATATCCAAACACCCACTTGAGCTCCGGCATTCGATCGAAGTTCATCCCGTAAATTGTCCCCACGACTGTGGGCGGCAGGAACAAGACTGCTGCTACCGTGAAGATTTTGATAATCGCATTCTGCTCCACGTTGATCAGTCCAAGCGTCGCATCTAAGAGAAAGTTCACCTTCCCCGAGAGAAACGACGCGTGATCGGCCAGCGGTTGCAGGTCCTGGCCGAGAGTCCGCAGACGCTCGATCACTTCGGGCGCAACGCTCCCTTGCGCCGCGGTGAAAAACGACAGCATCCTGCGCAGCCCGCCCAGGCTCTCTCGCAACCGGGAAATCAGATCGCTGCAACGTCCGAGCCGCAGCAGCGCTTCTTCCAGATCGCGCGGCTTCTCCTCGTCTCCCGTCGGTTTGCGCGCCGAATCCTTCGGAGTACCCCGCTTCCGAAAGATATCGTGCGAAATGCTGTCGAGTGCCGCGCCCGTATTCTCCAGGACATCGGCGATGTGCTCGATCAACGTGTCGACGAATCCTTCGAGGATGCGCTCGCCGGAATCGAAGCGCGCGAGGTTCGCCTCTCGCTCCTTGCGAAACATCTTGAACACGGACGGCTCCGCGTAGCGCAGGGTGATGAGCCGGTTCTCAACGAAAATGAAGGTAACTGCTGTGCTCTCCGGTTCGCTCGTGTCCGTCTTGGTCGGGATTGTCACCGTCATGAAGAGGGCGTTGTCCTCCTTGTAGAGCCGCCGGGAGACTTCGATGTCCTGCATCTCGCGATGCGTCGGCAGGTCGATCCCGAGGACCATGTCCACAATGATTTCCTCCTGCTCAGTCGGTTCGAACAGATCGATCCAGACCGCCTTGTTCATCAAGGCATGGCTCTGCCCGAGGTCGCGGCACTCAATGCCTTTCTCGCCAGCGGGGTGGAAAATGATCATCGCGCGCCTTCCGGAGGGACTCGCCGCGGCGAGTCCGGAACCGCAGCATTGCAGGCCCACCAAATCGAGGCAACGCCGGAATGACGCGCGCCCCTGTAGTGGCGGTCTATGACCGCCGAATCCCTTCCTACTTGATCACCGCCTGGTGAAACTCGTACCAATCGTCAAGATTATTCAGGTTCACCGCGTCTTGTGGCGCGGCAGCGTCGTCGGCAATGCCGCACGATCCCAGAACGCCCTTGCGAGTGTCGTCATCATGAATATATCCGCGCACCGCAGCGTTATGCTTCTCGATCGCCTCCGGCGTGAGCGATTTTGCGTTTTGCTTTACCCACGCTTCGAATTCCGGATAGGTCGGCTTCTTCTGCTTGATGAAATCCTTCACCGCCTGTTCATCGAGCCCAAGCGCCGCACAGGTCATCGCATCGAACCCTCGCCCGATGCCGGGATATCCCGCCGCGAGTTTCCCCGCCGCTTCGAGAGAGACTTTCTGCCAAAGCCGCGGGAGATGCAGAACGCCGAGTGGTCCGGCTGTGCCGGAGCTGATCAGTGGAACGTAGGTGTCGCTCATAGTGATGTGTTTGCTGGTTATGTTTTCGTTACATCCGTCGGGACGTAAGAGTATTTGGAAATGACGAGTTTCGATCGAGGCTAACGAGCTATAGACGCGAAGACAATCCGATTCGGCCACGACCAAGATCTTAACGAGACAAGCGGCGATCGACTTGGAAGGGGCAAGCGACGATGATCGAAATCTGAGACCTACTCTCCGTCGCTAGTGGGTTTGGGAAGCGGCGAGGAGATCTCGACTCGGCTGGTCTTTTCTCCGGGCGCGCGCCTGGCGGCCAATTCCACTTTTTGAACGGGATCGGTGCGGGTGCTGAGGAACAGGATGGTGGTGAGATTGCCGTTGCTGCTAATGTTGTTCCGAACGTGATTGAGATTGTTGGCGGCGGTCGCCGCTGCTTCCCAACTGTCGGCGAGCTCCTTTGGTGTAAGCGACGAGGTGCCGGTGACGATGATTTTGACTTCGTCCTCCACGATTTTCTTGAGGGGCGAACCGGCGGGCTTGAATTGCGGCGTCGCCGGCGTCCAATCCGGTAAGGCGACGGAACCAGGCGCTTCGAGCTGCTTTTTCAACGCGGCCTGAAGCTTCTCTTTCTCCCGTTTCTCGTCCGCTTCCTGTCTCGCTGCTTCCGCTTTGGCCTCCGCTTCCATTTCGGCGAGCTTCTTCTTCGCGCCCGGAGCCGGCGGATTCTTTTTCTGGATTTCGGCGGCTTCCTTTTGCATTTCCTCAGCTTCCTTCAACATCTTGGTCAGGTCCGAATCCTTTATCGCTTCGTCCTGAGCGCGCAGCCTCGGTGCGAGAACCAGGCAAATGACCAGGAGAAGAGCAGGAACGCGAGATCTCGAATTCATCAGCTCAAGCTAACAAGACCGTTAGTGCACCAGCAATTGGAATCAGAGGATTTAACCGCGGATTACGCGGATGATACGGATGGATCGGCCGTTCTGGCGGGCGATGCGAAAACAAATGCGGCTATGCCGCCAAATCTGACATCGCGCAAGAAACTGCTCGGTCCACCATCACTATTTCTGCGGTTTGGATTTCGCGCGCAACGCCTGGCGACCGGCCAGCGCGTTGAGAATTTCCGGGTCGCCCTGCATCCAGGCGTTGTCGATCGTGACACGCTTGAAGCGCCATTTCTGGCCCTCGCGCACCAGCTCGCAATCGTAGCGATTCATCAAGAGCGCGTTCTCCGAGCCGCGGCGGGAGCCTTGGCGCGGCATAAAATGTTGAGACATGACATAGGCAGACAGCGTGGCCGAATCACCGCTGATTTCGATCTGGAAATTGCTGGCGGTGTGGCTGGTGTCGAGCGGACCGATAAGCGGAAGAAGAGCATCCAAGATGGCCTGGCGGCCGGTCAGCCTGGAAAAGTCGAGCCCGAGCTTGGCACCGGCGGGCGTGAAATCGAAGAGGGAGTCGTCCGTGAAGGCCGACGCCAGCGAGTCCGGATCGCCGTGGTCGAGACCGAAGGCGTAGCGATGGAGGGTGTCCGCAATCTCATATCGGTCGCGGGCCAGTTGTGCCAAATCGGTGCTCATACGCGGTGCAGTCTACATCAGTTTCGGATGCCAGGTGAAGACGAAGAGGAGAATGAAAACAAGAAACCCGGCGCCGATCAGGATTTGGACGAGACAGAGAATGGAGATGAGCCGGTAGAGAGAAGGCTTTCGCAAAAGCCAGTAGGCAATCACGCTGACGATCGCGATCGGCTCGAAGATGGCCAGCAGTAGGTTAACGATGTTCGGATCGTTGAGCTGGTAATGATTCGTCAACCAGCCGCCCGTGATGAGATATCGATAAACCGCCGCAGCAGCGACCAAATGCACGAACGAGATTACCCCGGCTCTCCACGTCGGCGATATCATCGCGACCTCCTTTCCTTCGACATGCTCGTCATTGAGCGCGAGCTTAGGCCGGCACCAATTCGATCTTCACTTTCCTTCCGAGTGATCTCGCGGCGCGGTTCAACGTCGCCAATGTGATCGATGTGTTTTCCGGATCGAGTAGCCGATGGATCGCGGCCCGTGACGTGCGCATCTGAGCAGCCATTGCGCTCTTATTCACCCGTTGCTCCTTCATCAGGTCATCCAGTTTCAGAGCAACCGCGCGCTTGAGCGCGGCGGCGCACACTTCCTCCCGGAGACCGTCCTTCTTGAGAAAGCTCTCAAAGGTGCTTCCGCGATGCGTGTTCTTATTTCTTGCTGCTTTTGATGTAGGCATTTTTGCGTTGCAGAGCCAAAGCTCGGTCTTCCTTTGGAGTTTTTCTGGTCTTCTTAACGAAGCCATGCAGGAGGACGATTTCCTGCCCGTGCACAAAGAATAGAGTTCGCGCGATTCGCGTCGGGAGCTTGCTCCGCACTTCCCAAATACCAGAGCCCAGGTGGTCGACAAGCGGCATGCCGAGCGGCCAACGAAACTGCACAGTCATGATATCCACGCCAATAATTTTTCGTTCATGTTTCGGCAAATCTTGCAGCCAATCTCGCACGGGCTCTCGCCCCGTTTCCGTCCGAAAGAAAACCGCGGGCCATTGTCTGAGGGGCACCGCATGACTGTATCATTTGTGATACATCTGCCAAGCACAATCTGCGCCTGCTCTTGATCCGAAGGGATGCGAACCCGTGCCAGCAGTCCAGCGTTTCTCAGCACGCGATGAAACGTGCTACCAACAGCGCGATAACAACGACGGCACCGATGAGGCTGGCGTAGACAAAGCGGTCCTGGCGGCGCGCGCGGCGGGCGGCTTCAGCGTATGGTATGCGAGTGAAGGTGACCATGGTGTAGAGCGGCAGATAAATGCCGGGGAGCAGGCCTTCGAGGAGATGATCGAGCTTCTTCTTCGCTCGAAATGTTTTCGACGCGGTCTTGTCGCGCATCTCGATGAAGTTGTGGACGGCGAGGTCGGCCAGCGCGTCGGCGTTCTCTTTCCGCCGGGAAAAATACTCGGCGAAGGCGCGCTCCCGACTTTCCGGGAACTCAGCCACGCATTCGTCGAGCACGACGCAATCTTCGAATGCCGCGTTCATCCCCTGGCCGTAGAACGGCACAACAGCGTGGGCCGCGTCGCCGACGAGCGCGACCTTGTCTTGGTAGGACCACGGCGCGCAACGAATGGTCACCAGCGATCCGGTTGGATTTTCCCGGAAATCCTCGAGCAGCGTCGGCAGGAGCGGCACGGCGTCGGGGAATTCTTCGTCGAAGAAGCGGCGGACATCGTCATCGGTCTTTGTCGTTTCGAAGCTGCGTGGGCCGGAGAATTCCCAGAAGAGCGTACACGTGAACGAGCCGTCTGGGTTCGGCAGCGCAATCATCATGAAGCTCTTGCGCGGCCAGATGTGGAGCGCCTCCTTTTCCATCCGCCACCCGCCGTCCGCCGCCGGCGGGATGGTGAGCTCCTTGTAACCATGAGGGAGATAGCTCTCGTCGTACTTGAAACCATTTAGCCGCCTCTGCATCGACTGGCGCACCGCGGAGAAAGCGCCATCGACGCCGATCACGGCGTCGCCCCGCGCCTCGCTCGCCTGATTCGTCTCGGTGTTGAGCAGGTGCGCGACGGGCGCATCCAGATCGACGTCGGTGCAAAGATGATTGAACAGGACTCGCACGTTCGGATAGCGCTGTGCGGCCTCGATCACGGTCGTGTTGAGCGCGGCGCGCCCGATCGAGTTGATGTGATTTTTCGGGTCGCGATCGTATGGCGCGAAATGCAAGTTACCCGACTTGTCATGAATCATGCGGCCACGCATCGGGATGGCGTGCCGCAACACTTCATCGGCAATACCGAGCTGCTGAAGCGCGTGAATCCCGCGCGTCGAGAGCGCGAGGTTGATCGACCGCCCGCCGACAAAGTTGCCCGCGCGTGGGTCGGCCCGCCGCTCGTAGAGATCGACCTCGTATCCGCGCTGCCCGAAGTAGGCGGCGAGCAGTCCGCCGGCCAGCCCGCTGCCGATGAGAGTGAATTTCGTTTTACCTGCCACGGGAAATGTTTGGCCGCGGATTACTCGGATATCACGGATGTCATAATGAAATCAGCTCGCACAAAACCCACCAAGGACGCAATGTAAATGCTGCCAAACGACGCGTCGAAATTGCCGGAAGACGTCTTAAGGTAGAACGCGCAGGCTTATGCGCCTTACCAAAAATGTCGGCGAAGCCGAGTAATCTGACATCGCCCCCGAATCCGTTCGGGGCCGATCCACCTTTAAGCACGGACGATCGCATCGCCGCGGCCCTGCGCGGCTTTGGGCCGCTCGGAATCCTCGCGATCCTCGTCATCCTTGCGGGCAACTTCCTGTTTACGCCGCTCAGCGCCATTCTGGTGCTGGTGTGGGCGCGGCTCTCGCGAACGCCATGGCGCGAAATCGGCTACGTCCGGCCAAAGAGCTGGATCGGCAGCATTGGCGTCGGCATCGTTTTCGGATGCGCGTTCAAATTGCTGATGAAGGCAATCGTGATGCCGCTGCTCGTCGCGCCCCCGATCAATGAGGCGTACCATTACCTGGCCGGAAACACCGCCGCCCTCCCGGGAATGCTCTACATGGTTACGATTGGCGCTGGGTTCGGCGAAGAAACCATCTTTCGGGGATACGCGTTCGAACGTCTCGGCAAGCTTTTCGGGTCCGGCGTGTGGGCCAAGACGCTAATCGTGTTGCTCACCGCCATATGGTTTGGTGCGATCCACTACCCTGTTCAGGGGCTGGCCGGTGCCGAACAGGCCACAATCTTCGGTCTTGTCTTCGGCACGATCTTCGCAATCAGAGGCCGAATTTTTATGCTGATGGTGGCGCACGCCGCGTTCGACGTAACCGCGCTCGCGCTTATCTACTGGAACCTCGAGACCGACGTGGCTCACCTCATCTTCAGATAGCGGGCCAAACGCGATTTATTTGTAGCGGCGTCTATGACCGTCGAAGCCGTGATCAACAATGGCGGCGGTCATGGACCGCCGCTATAGGTTCACTGACCTTACGGCCGAAAGATGGCCGGGAATTTGAAGCGATAGACCCAGAGAAGGAAGAGGGCGAGGATTGAGATGACAATCGCGACTGGATTTGCCATGTGATCCAGAAAAATGTGATAGAGCATGATGTTGACAATGACCGGACCGAGCAGCGTGAGTCCGAGCGGAACAAAGCGTGATCCGATGAGCAGACATAATCCGCCTACGACTTGAAGCCCGGCGATCACGTAAATGTAGCCGCTGTTGACAAGCGCGCCGATAAACGCGCCGGCCTGGCCCGGGATTTCCGGCATCGGACCCATGAAGTGCAGGAATCCGTTGGACCCAAAGACGACGAAGACAAGCCCGAGCAAAACGCGGGCGATGATGATGACGTATTTCATAAATGTTTCTCAGTCATACGTCAATTGGGACCGAAGCGGAAGCACGTTAACTTCGGATTGCGCGAATATCACGAGTCTTTCAGATCAAACGGCCCGGCTCTTTTCGCTCCATCCGGATCGGAATCCTGACCGCAACTTCGAGTCACGTCCGGACCGTCATTGGACATTTAGGCTGACCGAAGAGGGTAGGCTGACTTCAAAGAAAAGGCTTGTCTATTGACCAAGTTTGCTCCAAATCTTTCGACCCTTCAAAATTATGAAAAAATCAGCCTTAACCTCGTTAGTTGTTCTCACCCTCTGCGGTCTCGCTCATGCGGGTTCCGATAGCAAAGAAATGAAGCAAACGGTAGCGACCCCGCCGTCATGCCCGATCAATTGGACCGGCTTTTATCTCGGCCTTCATGCCGGTTACGGCTGGGGCAAGGGAGATACATCCGTTGATCCTCTTCCCACGGCGGCAGCATTTATTAATCTCGCGCCGACGACGTTCCAGCCCGACGTAAAAGGATTCCTGGGTGGTGCGCAGCTTGGATATAACCATCAAATCGGGTGTTTCGTGTTCGGACTCGAGACAGATTTTTCCGGGACGAGCATGGATGGGTCGAGCACTCTGAGCCCCATCATCCAGAATAACGGCACGCCGTTTCCAGGCGCCGGCAACAACATCACGGTGAGTCAGGACGTCAACTGGATGGGAACGTTGCGTGGAAGATTGGGCTTTACCCCAACTTGCAGGCTGCTTCTTTACGGCACAGGTGGTCTGGCCTACGGCGACGTGGATTATTTCGGCAACACCGAGTTTCGGCCGGTGGGGACGGTAAATTACCCCGCCTCAGCGAGTGAAACAAGGGTCGGTTGGACCGTCGGCGGCGGTGCCGAGCTCGCTCTCACAACCCATTGGAGCGTGAAGCTCGAGTATCTTTACTTCGATCTGGGCGACAAGACTATCACGGCCAATCCTGTTGGGCCGCTGCCGCCTTTCCAGGTTCGATATAACTGGGAAACAACCGCCCACACCGTTAATGCCGGCTTGAACTTCAAGTTCTAAACTTGAAGCGCTGATCAGCGCGGGAACTGGAGGTGGCTCAGGCTCTCGACGGCCAAGACTCCGGATTGCGATGTGGCGCGCACGGCATCGCGCGAATCAGGTTTGGTTTCGTGGATCGCCGTTGGCACTACGACTGCTAAAGGGAAGCACTCCCGACGATGAAATTTGAACGCCAGCCAGACGAAATTGAGCCCGGCGTCAATACGTTTGAACTGAAGGCCCTGCTGCTGGTGGATGACGATAAACAACTTGCCTCGGCCCTGCAGTGGATCCTGGCGGATGAAAATTTCCTCGTCGATGTCGCCTTTGACGGGGAAGAAGCCATGCTCAAGGTAAAAGCCCACCAGTACGATGCAGTCATCTGCGACCTGAAGATGCCGCGCCTCCGGGGCGACGAGTTTTATCTCCAGGCCCGGGATCTGCGCCCGGCTCTATCGGATCGTTTCATCTTCATTACCGGCTTTGCCACTGATCCCCAAATCAGGACGTTCCTCATCGAGCAGGAAGTGAAGTTCCTGGTGAAGCCTTTCCCAATCAACGGCCTGATTAGCTGCGTGAAGGAATTACTCGGCTAGGCTTGTCAGAGTAATGCGGCCGAGGTGCCCCTCGAAGACCCGATCAATAATTGGCGCACTTCGATGCACGGTGGCCGCTCATTGATGCTCGGCCAAAATCTGCGCGAATCGCCACACTTCGTGGAAGGTGTTGTAGAGCGGAGTCGGCGCGGCGCGGATCACGTTCGGTTCGCGGAAATCGCATTTCACCCCGGCGGCCTCGAGTTTGCCGAATAGCTCCTTCGCGTGCTCGTGGACCAGGATCGAGAGCTGACAGCCACGCGCGTCTATTTCGCGCGGTGTGATGACGGTCAACTTTAATGAATGTTCGGCGGACTCGACCAGGAATTGAAGATATCCCGTCAGCTCGATCGATTTCGTCCGAAGCGGTTCCATTCCTCCGGCTTCATCAAAGATCGCGAGCGAAGCGCGCAACGGCGCCATCGAAAAAATGGGTGGGTTGCTGATCTGCCAGCCGTCGGCCGACGGAACGGGGATGAACTCGGGTTCGAGATGGAGGCGGAACCGCGTGTTCGGATCGTTCCCGAACCAGCCGGCGAGCCGCGGTAACTCGCGGTTCGTCGCGTGTCGCTCGTGCACGAACGCGCCGGCCACCGCGCCGGGGCCCGCGTTGAGATATTTGTATGAGCACCACACGGCGAAATCGACGTTCCAATCGTGCAAGGCCAGCGGCACGTTGCCGATGGCGTGCGCCAGATCGATCCCGACCATGCAGCCACGTTTCTGCGCCGCCGCCGTGATTTCCTCGATATTGAACAACTGACCGGTAAAGAAATTCACTCCGGCGATAAGCACGAGCGCGATTTGATCGCCGTCCTTCTCCAGCACAGCCTCGATGTCGTCCTGTCGAACTGTGAACTCCCCGTCGCGCGGACGCGCGAGAACAAGCGCCTCCTTCGGATCGAACCCGTGATGAACGATCTGCGTTTTGATCGCATAGGTGTCGGAAGGGAAGGCCGGCTCTTCCATCACGATCTTGAAACGCGCTTTTGTCGGCCGGTAGAAGGTGGCCATCATCAGGTGCAAGTTCACCGTCAGGCTGTTCATGCAGATCACTTCACCCGGCTGTGCTCCGACGAGCCGCGCCGCCGGTTCGCGCACTGTCTCGTGATACGTGTACCACGGCGTGGCAGCCTTTAGATGAGCATCGACGGCGAGCTTTGCCCAATCATCCAGCTCCTGTTCGACGATCTTCCTCGCCGCTTTCGGCATCAAGCCGAGCGAATTGCCGGCGAGGTAAATGAGCGGCTTGCCGTCAGCGCCGAGCGGGAGATGAAATTTTTCGCGAAAGGTTCGCAGGGAATCTTTCGCATCGAGCTGACGCGCGAATTCTTCGTCGGCGGAGAAATTCATACTTCTTAATCTTCACTTACTTTCGCAGGCGGTTGCATGAACTCAATGGTGGTGCCATCCGGATCGCGAACATAGACCACTCGCTTTCCAGCGTTCGGGCCCGTCTTGAGGGTTTGCGGCTCGCCAGGCGCTTTCCAACCGGACGCGGCAATCGTGTCAAGCACGGCGTCGAGATCATCCACCGTGAGCGCTACGTGCGCCGATCCGACATCGCACGGTTTAAGATCGACATGTTGTTTTCGGTCTGGTGGCGCGAGATACTCGAGCAGTTCAATCTTGTGACCGGGCGCCTTGAGCACGGCGAGCGAGATTTCAGCGCCGGCCACCCCCGTGATTTCGCTGGCCAATTCGCCCGTCTGGTGTGCCTGATGCGAAAGCTCAAAGCCAAGAACGTCCCGCCAAAAGGCGAGAGAGCGCTCGAGGTTCGAAACCGTGATCCCGGTGTGATCCGCCGCAATAATGCGAAACGATTTCTTCGTCCTCGTGCTCATGATCGTGATCGATCTTCCATACGTTTCATCCGCATCACCTGTCACGTCCGTAGCCTTGGCGTAGGCGGATCCGCGGTTAGATCATTCTCCAACTGCCGCGATAACCTTGAGTTCGATCGCGATCGGCGTCGGCAACGAAATGATTTCAATTGTCGTGCGCGTCGGATTGGGTTTGCCAGGGCCGGCAAAATGTTCGGCGTAGAGCTTGTTGTAGATGGGGAAATCCTTCTTCATGTTCGTGAGAAAGACCGTGACATCAACGATGTCGTTCCACGTCGCGCCGGCATCCTCCAGCACGAGCCGGACATTCTCGAAGACCGCGCGGCATTGCATTTCGATGTCGTACTTCACGATGTTGCCGGCCGTATCGAGCGTCACGCCGGGAATTTCCTTGCTGCCGCGCACGCGTGGTCCGATGCCGGAGAGAAAGAGAAGATCGCCCACGCGTTTCGCATGCGGGAACGCGCCCACCGGTTCAGGCGCGCGCGAGCTTTCGAAGGATTCGCTCATTTACCGAGATTCTACTCCCATTCTGCTAGCCGGACGGCGGATACTTCTCAAACTTCGGCAGCGCCGGGTCCATGTGGTCCCACGGCTGCGCGTCGGAAGTAAAGATGTGCAACCGCGGTTTGAACAGGCTGGGGTCATCCAGACTTGCGGCCAGGATGCCCTGCCCGCTCTCGCTAGCGCCACCGAAAAGGCGGGAACCACAATCGGAGCAAAAGCCTCGCTTGTTCTGGCCCACCATCTCGCTCGACGTGGAATAATAACGGGGTGAACCCTTTGTAATCTTGAAAGCCTTCGCCGGCACATACACCACCGGGGAAAACGCGCTGCCGGTGGTGCGCTGGCAATCACGGCAGTGGCAATTAAACATCATGATCGGTTTAGCGTTGCATTCGTAGCGAATCGCGCTGCAAACGCAGCCGCCGGTAAAAGGCACAGACACTTACTCAGCTGTGGTTGTGCGCCACCACGACCGGAACCGGCGCAGAGCCAAAGCGCTTTGCCGATCGTGCGCGAGCTTTGACCGCTTCAACGTCGCGATCGCGCGGCGGCGCATTCGTAACCAGGGAATGGAGCAGTTCGTGCGCAGCCGCCGTCACCCGATCGATGGCCCGATTGAAAGCGTCTTCGTTTGTCTTCGAAGGCTTCGTGAATCCGCTCAGCTTGCGGACGAACTGGAGCGAAGATGCGCGGATTTCGTCCTCGGTGGCCGGCGGTGCGAAGTTATGAAGCGTTCT
>JBEEHC010000096.1:0-24772 GCA_041167205.1 Verrucomicrobiota bacterium | reverse complement strand
CTGAAGCGTCGCGTTCGCCTCGTTGAATTTTTTTTCCTTCCTCTGTTCCTCGGCTAGAAGGAGATAGGCGGATCCAGCTGCCGGCGTTCCTGGGTATTGCGCGATGACTTTCTGGAATTCAGGGGCGGTCTTCGCCGCCGTGAGCAAGTTCGCCGCGGTGGTATCACGGCGATCGGAGTAGAATCGATACCCTCCCCAGGCTGCGACCGCCAGAAGCGCCAGAACGAGAAGCGCGAGCACTTTTTTCTTGTGCCGCTCCCAAAACACCTGGGTCTCGAGCACTGGATCGGCTGATGAAAGGGTCGGCATGGCTAAAAATTGGAGGCGTCGGCCCGGGTTCGGAGCGCGAGGCTTGGTGTTATGCCACGCGAAAGTTTCCCGCGCAAGCGCGAGAACTGTGGCCGCTTCGCTGTGCGAAGCCTAATCGGGCGTCGAGAAAGCAATTGCCGGCAAAGAGAATAGCTAGCCGCGTTTCTTTCTCCCCGCGGGCAACCTGATCTTGGGAGACGGACGCGTATCCGCTTTCAGGAATTTTCGCATCAGCGCCAGCGCTTCTCTATTTTCCGTCGCCGAATTCGAGGCGATGCAATCTGACGGGATGATCAGATCGTAATCGCGCATGTAGGCATCGTTCGCGGTAAAGAGCACGCAGAAATTCCCCGCGATGCCTGTGATAAGAAGCGTCTCCGACCCGAGATAACGGAGCAGCGTCTCGAGCGTGGTCGAGAAAAAGCCGGAATGCTTCGGCTTGAGGACAAAATAATCGTCTTCCTCCGGCTGGAGCAACTTTACGATCTCGTGGCCGCGCGATTCCACGCGCAGGCAGTGCTGCACCTGCCGTCGAAAGTCCGACTGCCAGCGCCCGAAATTATCGTTCACATAAATCACGGGGACTCCGGCTTTCTTCGCCCGCTCTTTCAGCCGAAAAATCTTACGCGCCATCGGCCGCGCAAAGCGCAGCAGTTGGTTCGCCTCCGGAAAATCGAGGTCGTTGATGACATCGATCAAGAGCAGGGCGAACTTCGATTTATCCGGTGCGCTGCCGTGAAGATCGGTGTTTTTTGCGGGCATCTACCTCTTCTTCCGGCCGCCGGATTTCTTGCCGCCTTTCTTCCCGCCCTTCCGTGAAGACGCCTTGCTGCTCTTCTTCCCCCGGCCCGATCCGCTCTTCTTCCCGCCTTTGTCCGATTTGTTCACCGTCGCCCAGGCGCGTTTCTCGGCTTCTTTTTTAGAGACGCCCCGCTTTTCGTATCCCTCTTCGATGTGCCCGGCTTTGCGTTTTTGTTTGGCCGTGTAACTCGATTTGTCTCCTTCTGGCATTTTGCCTCCCGGTTGAATTCATTAAGAGAACGTATCTGCCCCGAGAACTGGATTTATTCGCTGCGGAGAAGATTGGTTACGCCCGGTTCGCGTTCCTCAGTCGATCAAATTGTAGATATGAACGCACTCTACGAATTTGTCGGTCCGCTCCTCGGTTTGGGCGCTGAGCCAAAAGACCTGACGTTCGCGCAAATCTCGTTGCGCGGTGTGATCATATTTGTGCTCACGCTTGTAATGGTGCGCTTGAGCAGCAAACGTTCGCTCGCCGAGAAGACTGCCTTCGACGCCATTTTTATCGTCATCCTGGCCTCCATCCTCTCGCGCGCCATCAATGGAACAGCCGGATTTTTCACCACGATCGGGGGCGGCTTTGTTCTTGTTTTGCTGCACCGCTCTTTCGCCTGGCTCGCCTGCCGCTCCCACGCTTTCGGCAAACTCATCAAAGGTTGCCCCGACGTTATCGTCGAAAATGGAAAGCCGCTCTTCGACATGATGCGGCGAAATCTCATCTCGCAACACGATCTCGAAGAAGATCTCCGTCTGGACGCCAAGGTCGAAGACATCTCGAAAATCCGCCGGGCTCGCATCGAGCGCAGCGGCGAGATCAGCTTCATCAAAGACTGACAGGCACGCCTCGTGTCAAAGATCCTCTGAGTTGAGCGTTGGACGTTGAACGTTGGACGTTGGACGTTCTGTCTTATGCCTTCACACGACAAGCTCTTCATCCCCGGCCCGGTCGAAGTCTCCGCCAAAACGATGGCCGCCTTCTCTCGCCCCATGATCGGACATCGCAGCGAAGATTTTAAGAATCTCTATCGCGATGTTCACCCGAAGCTCCAGAAACTGTTCGCCACCAAACAGCCGGTGTTTCTCTCCACCTCATCGGCGTGGGGCGTGATGGAGGCGTCGATCCGCAACCTGGTCGATCGCGGCGTGCTCTGCTGCATGTGCGGCGCATTCTCGGACAAATGGTTCGACGTCGCCAAACGCTGCGGCAAGAACGCCGAACCGCTGCAAGTCGATTGGGGGAAACACATCGATCCGAAGGACATTGATGCCAGGCTCGCCACCGGAAAATTCGACACGGTCGTCTTGATTCACAGCGAGACCTCGACCGGCGTGATGAATCCCCTGCCGGAAATCTGCCGCACGCTCGCGAAATACCCTGATGTCGCGCTGGTCGTCGACACCGTTTCCTCCTTCTCCGGCGTCAAGATCGACATGGACGCCCTCGGCATCGACGTCATGCTCACCGGCGCGCAAAAAGCCCTCGCCCTCCCGCCCGGTTTCTCCCTCTTCTCCGTTTCCGAGAAGGCCTTCGCGCGCGCCGAAAAAATCCCGAATCGCGGCTACTATTTCGATTTCATCGAGTTCAAGAACCAACAAGCCGAATGGATGACGCAAAGCACCCCGAGCATCGGCCACATCCACGCCTTGCAATCCAAGCTCGACGACATTTTCGCGGAAGGCCTCGACGCGCGTTTCGCTCGACACGCTCGCACCAACGCGCTCGTGCACGACTGGGTCCGCCGCACCGGCTTCGATTTCTTCGCCGAAGAAGGCTCCCGCACGAAGACACTCACCTGCGTGAAAAACAACAAAGGCATCGACGTCCTCGCGATGGCGAAAAAGCTGCGCGAAAAACATCACCTCGTCATCGATCCCGGCTACGGCCCGATTCGGGGCAAGACATTCCGCCTCTCGAACATGGGCGACGAGACCGAGGAGTCTGTCTCTCATCTCCTTTCCTGCCTCGACGATTGCTTGGACGGCGCGTAGCAACCGCGTTCTGATCGATTTGCGGCGCGGCGGGGCCGGTCCCTTCCACAAAAAGAGGAAGGGCGCTTTCGTTTCCGAAAGCGCCCTCCATTTCGATGGCGATAAGCCGAATTTTGTCCCCGAATTTCTTCGGAGGATGATCATTTATCTCAGCTCACATGTGTGAACCGCCCGCCGCGCTTGCGCGCAGCGTGATGCGACGATACCCGAGGATCAGCGGACCGGCTGCCCTACCTCTGTTCTGTCTTGCACCGCATGGGGTTTTTCGTGCCTCGCAGATTGCTCTGCGAGCGGTGAGCTCTTACCTCGCCTTTTCACCCTTACCTGACCTTCGTTGCCAAAGAACCGGCGGTGTCTTCTCTGTGACACTTTCCGTCACCGCGCCCTTGCAAGCGCGGCGCCCGCGTGTTTTCCGCGGCATGCTGCCGTATGGTGTTCGGACTTTCCTCTGGCGCAGGATTTCTCCGCGCCAGCGATCATCTGCCATCGGGCGGAGGTTACGACACTCGATGAGAAATCGCAATCAGAGTTGGGCGAAGCACCCTCTGAATTCGCCATTTTTCGGCGGCCATAGACCGCCGCTACAGGAAGAAATTCATATCGGCGCGGGAGCGGTGACCAAGAACCAGCTCACCATCACCAGAGCGATCGTCAGCTTGCCGAGCACGCCGGCAAGGTTGCCAAGCAATGTCCCCCAACCCGCGCGTCCGGCGCTGACAAGGCGCTTCCCGGCCACGAGTTCTCCGGCGATGGCCCCCACGATCGGACCGACGATCAATCCTGGAAAGGGAAAAAAGAGGCCGGCGATCGCACCGATCGTAGCGCCGAAAGCCCCCCATTTCGTGGCGCCAAATCGCTTCGCGCCGAAATAGCCGCCGGCGAATTCAAACGCGTACGACAGCAGCGTCAGCAAGGCTAGCGCGCCGATGTTCCACCACCCAAGGCTCTTCTCACTCCCCAGCATGATCTGGTGAAGCACGGCCGCGACGAGAATGATGATCGCGCCCGGGACAACCGGGAGCAGCGTGCCGATCAGGCCGATTGCCATCAAGACGATCGCGATTAACCACCAAAGCAACTCCATGCGTTGTCCTTAAACCTTTTGACCATGTCCCCGCCGTTTCTATACTTGATGTCCCTCGATCAACCTCAACAGGATTTCTTATGGCACTCGCAACCGGAACCAAAGCTCCAGATTTCAGCCTCCCGACCAAAACCGCCGACGGACCCAAGCAGATCAAATTGAGCGATAACTTTGGAAAAACGAACACGCTCCTCTTGTTCTTCCCGATGGCCTTCACCGGCACGTGCACGACAGAAATGTGCACCATCAGCAATGGCTTGCGCGAGTACAGCGACCTGAAGGCAACGGTCTACGGAATCAGCGGCGACAATCCGTTCGCGCAGGAGGCCTGGGCGACGAAGGAAAGCATCACCGTGCCGCTCTTGAGCGATTACGAACACAAAATCGCGAAGGCGTATGACGTGATGTACGACTCGTTCCTGCCGCAGATGAATCTCGGCATGGGCGGCGTGCCGAAACGGTCCGCCTTCATCATCGATCGCGAGGGCGTCATTCAGTACGCGGAGAGCAACGACGACGCGCGCGAACTGCCGAATTTCGACAAGATCAAAGCGAAGCTAGCGGAACTGAAGTGAGTGACGAGTTTAAGACGCTGAAGAAGTTCGATGCGGGCAACGGCCGCGAAGGATTTCTGCATTCGCTCCCGGCGCTGGAAGAGCAAGGCATCGGGCCGATTTCCCGACTGCCGGTCAGCATTCGCATCGTGCTCGAGTCGGTCCTGCGAAACTGCGACGGCAAGAAGGTTCGGCGAAAAGACGTCGAGACGCTGGCGAGGTGGAACGCGAAGTCGCCGGCCAATGAGGAAATTCCCTTCGTTGTCGCGCGCATCGTCCTCCAGGATTTCACGGGCGTTCCACTGGTGGTCGATCTCGCGGCGATGCGCAGCGCGGTGAAGGAACTCGGCGGTGATCCAAAAATCATCGAACCACTCGTGCCCGTGGATCTGGTGGTCGATCATTCCGTCCAGGTCGATTTTGCCGGCTCGGCCGAGGCGCTGCGTTTGAACATGGAGATGGAGTTCAAACGCAACCGGGAGCGCTACCAATTCCTCAAATGGGGACAACAAGCCTTCAAAACTTTCGGACTCGTCCCGCCCGGCATCGGGATCGTGCACCAGGTCAATCTCGAATATCTCGCGAAAGGCGTGCTTTTCTCTCAACCCTCAACTCTCAACTCTCAACTTTTCTACCCCGACACGCTCGTCGGCACCGATTCACATACGACGATGATCAACGGGCTCGGTGTTGTTGGCTGGGGCGTGGGCGGAATTGAGGCGGAAGCGGGAATGCTAGGCCAGCCCGTTTATTTCCTAACGCCGGAAGTTGTCGGCGTACATATGACCGGGCAGTTGCGCGAGGGCGTGACCGCGACGGACCTCGCGCTGCACGTCACCCAAATGCTCCGCGCGCAAAAAGTGGTGGGCAAGTTCGTAGAATTCTACGGAATGGGAGCGGCCTCTCTGCCGCTGCCCGATCGCGCCACGGTGGGCAACATGGCGCCCGAGTACGGCGCAACGATGGGGTATTTCCCGGTCGACGCCGAGTCGGTGAATTACCTGCGAGCGACTGGGCGAACCGAAGAACAGTGCGCTGCATTCGAGAATTATTTCCGGGCGCAGAATATGTTTGGGATGCCGCGAAAAGGCGACGTCGATTACAGCGTCGATCTCGAATTGGATTTGGGCGCGGTGCAACCAAGCGTGGCCGGTCCGAAGCGTCCACAGGACCGCGTGAATCTGCCGGAGCTCGGCGCCGTCTTTCGGTCGCTGCTCGAAAAACCACTCAAGGATGGCGGCTACGGCAAATCGAACGGAGACCTGGGGAAACATCATCTCGTCAATCTGAACGGCACGCCGCCAAAACAGGGCGCCATGGCTTCGACCGACAACGCCGACCAGGGAATCGAGCCGGGCGATGAGCGGAATAAAGTCGAGATGATCGCGAATCGCCCGACGCCAGATTCGGTCACCGAAATCGAAGCAAAACCTGGAGACACTTTTGCACACGGTCAGAGCCGGATTGGCCACGGCAGCGTATTGATCGCGGCGATCACCAGCTGCACGAATACGAGCAACCCGAGCGTGATGCTCGCCGCCGGCTTGCTCGCGAAGAAAGCGGTCGAGCGCGGCCTAACGATCGATCCAGCCGTGAAAACGTCGCTCGCGCCCGGCTCCCGCGTCGTCTCCGATTACCTCCAAAAAACCGGACTCCAAACGTATCTCGATCAACTTGGGTTCAACGTGGTCGGCTATGGCTGCACGACTTGCATCGGGAATTCCGGGCCGCTCCATCCCAAGATCGAACAGGCGATCAGCGAATTCGATCTGGTCGCCGCGTCGGTTCTTTCTGGTAATCGGAATTTCGAGGCGCGAGTCCACCAAAACATCAAAGCGAACTTCCTGATGTCGCCCCCGCTGGTCGTCGCGTTTGCTCTCGCCGGCCGCGTCGATCTCGACCTGTCCACCGACCCCATCGGGAAGGGCCAGGACGGCCGTGAGATTTTTCTGCGCGATCTCTGGCCCAGTTTGCAGGAGATCCGCGACACGATGCAGTCAGCGCTCACCCCGGAAGTTTTCCGGCGCCTCTACCGCGACTTCGCCGGCCAGAATCCGAAGTGGAACGAGATTCCTTCCAGCACCGGCGACATTTACCAGTGGGACGAAAACAGCGACTACATTCATGAGCCGCCCTTCTTCAAGGATTTCTCAATGGCACCGGGCACGATTGAAGAGATTCGCGGGGCGCGGCCGCTGGGGATTTTCGGCGACTCGGTCACGACCGACCACATTTCTCCCGCGGGCGCGATCAAAGCCACATCACCGGCGGGCCAATATTTGGTTTCGCGCGGAATCAGCGCGGTGGATTTCAACAGCTACGGGAGCCGGCGCGGAAATGATCTGGTCATGACGCGCGGAACTTTCGCGAACGTTAGGATCAAGAACCTGATGGTCCCGGGAGTCGAGGGCGGCGTGACGAAGTATTTCGGATCCCAGATTTCGGAAACCGGAGAGACGATGTCGATCTTCGATGCGGCGATGAAATACCAGGCAGACGGAATTCCGTTAGTCATTCTGGCCGGACATGAATATGGCACCGGGTCGAGTCGCGATTGGGCGGCGAAGGGCACTCGGTTGCTCGGGGTGAAAGCCGTGGTGGCGGCGAGCTTCGAACGGATTCATCGCTCGAATCTTGTCGGCATGGGCGTGTTGCCATTGCAATTCATCGACGGCACGAATGCGCAAACACTCGGCTTGGATGGATCGGAGATTTATGGGATCGCCGGTTTGTCAGAAGCGATCGAGCCCGGGCAAATGGTCACGCTCGAGATCACTCGCAAGAATGGAAAGCGGGAAACGGTTCCAGTGAAGCTGCGGATCGATACGCCGATCGAGATCGACTACTACCGCCATGGCGGAATCTTGCCGTTCGTCCTGCGCGAGTTGCTGGCGCGCCAGTGAACCAAGCGAAGCGATCCCCCCTGATTCGAGGCGTATGAAGAAACTACGCGTGGCGGTCCTGTACGGCGGTCGTTCGGGAGAACATGAAGTTTCGCTTCAATCAGCTGCGTCCGTAATCAATTACCTGGATCGTGACCGCTTCGAAATCGTGCCGGTAGCCATCGACAAGCAGGGGCGCTGGCTTCTCAACGACATTTCGTTGCTGGAGGGAAAAAAGTCTCTGCCCGTTTTCAAAGACGCGCCGAAAGTCGTGCTTCCGCCGAATCCGGCAGATTCGGGTGGCGGCAGCGCGTTGATTCGCTTGGGTGAACACGGAGAGGCTCGAGGCATCGATGTGGTCTTTCCTGTCATGCATGGACCTCTCTGCGAAGACGGAACGATTCAGGGATTACTTGAGCTGGCCGATCTTCCTTATGTCGGATGCGGCGTGCTCGCATCGGCTATCGCGATGGATAAGGAGATGGCAAAACGCGTCGCGCGCGACGCGGGAATTCCAATCGTCCCTTATGTTTCGTTGAAGCACGAAGTTTGGAAAAAAGAAAAGCAGCGGTTCGCGAAAAGCATTGAAACGCAGCTGGGCTACCCGGTCTTCGTTAAGCCAGCGAACCTTGGCTCCAGCGTCGGCGTGCACAAGGTGAAGGAACCGGGGGAACTCGACGCGGCGCTGGAAGATTCGTTCAACTACGACCGGAAAGTCCTGGTCGAAGCCGCCGTGAACGCGCGCGAGATCGAAGTGTCGGTTTTGGAAAATCTGGAGACGGGAACCGATCCCCTGGTGAGCATTCCAGGTGAGATCGACCCGGCGCACGAATTCTATTCCTACGAGGCCAAATATCTCGACGAGAATGGCGCCGCGCTGATCATCCCAGCAAAACTCGACCCCGAGGAGACCCAACGTGCGCAGGAGATCGGAAGGAAAGTTTTCACTGCGCTCGAGTGCGAAGGGATGGCTCGAGTCGATCTGTTCCTGGATCGGACAAGCGGGGAATTTTTCTTCAACGAGCTGAATACGATCCCGGGTTTCACTTCCATCAGCATGTATCCGAAATTGTGGGAGGCGTCGGGGATTAGTTACCGGGAGCTCCTGTCAAAGCTCGTCGATCTTGCGATCTCGCGGCATGAGAAAAAGAAGACGCTGGTGAGAGAGTTTCGGATTGAGAAATAATCCCGCGGTCATCCGCCTTCGCCAAGGCTACGGCGCGATAAATAGACCGCCCCTACAACTCCTCCAGCTCCCGCGTTCTCCGAAGCACTTCGACGTGCGAGCCCTCCGCGATGAAGGCCGATGCCGGCGGCGCGGCAAGCGCTTCGACGAACTGCGGACCGTAGAGTGTCGCGACATCTGCTTCGAACCTCGTCGTCTGCGCGGGCCAAAGTCTCCAGCGAGGATGTTCGACCCGGTACTCGCTTAGCCCGGAACGCCGGGCGGTGTAACCCCAGTAATGTTCGGTGATGAATTCTTCGTGCGATCCGTGCGCCGAGTCCTGCGGCTCGCCGAGCGCGGTCATACCCAGGGTTTCCCAGCGCTTCCCCCTGCGCCATTGATATTCCGCGAGGACGCGACCCTCCTTGTGCTCGAGACAATGGCGCATCGGCAGCGCGGAATAGGGCTCACCATAAAACGTGCGAGCCACCACCGCGATGGCCTGCCGTGGAACGAGCTCGCGAACAAAGGCAACGCCGCGCCGCCAGTCATCCACCTTCTTTCGACGCACATAAAAACGCAGATTCACTTCCTCAAAATCGCGATGCCATGGAATGGGCAGACCGAGGACGCGAGTATCTAGGAAGAGAAATCCAACGACGCTCAGGAAAGTTTTCCCTTCATGAAAATCAAGCTCTGTCCCGCCCGGCAGCAACGGCTCCAGAAGTTTCGGATCGGCGACGAAATTCAACATCGCCAGATAGCGCCAATTCGCGGTGAGAAATGGTTTCAGCATGGTGGATCGAGCGCTCCGTCGCTCGATGACAATAATGCGGCGTAGCCGCGCAGAACAAACATCGCGCGACGGAGCGCGCGATCCACCTTAACGCAGCAGTTTTTCCAGCGCGGGATCGGGTTCGGCGCCCAACGAAGTCGCTTTCACGTAATGCTGTTTGGCCTGCTCTTTGGCGGGCGGCTGGTTGGTGGCGTAGACGACCGCTAGATTGAAGTGCGCATCCGCGTAATCGGGATTTACCGCGATGGCGTCCAGCATTTCCTTTTCCGCAGCCTCCTGCCATCCCTTCTGGCTCGCTGTGATGCCGAGATAATTATGGGCCGCCGCGCTCTTCGGATTGATCCCGAGCGCCTTCGTTAACTCGGCCACCGCATCGTCATACTTGCTCTGGCGATAATAAACAATCCCGAGCGTCGTATGTGTAAATTCATCCTTCGGCGCCAGCGCCACCGCTTTTTTCAGGGTCAACTCAGCTGCCTTCAGTTTACCGGTGCGGAAATAAACAACCCCCAGATTCGAAAGTGAATAGAGGTTGTTGGGACTTTTAGTGAGGATTTCCTGGTACTGTTTCTCCGCCGCCCGATATTTGCCGCGATCGAAATTATCTTTCGCTTCACGAGCGAGGGGCACCAGTTCCTCGGGGACCGCCGGTTTCACCGTCGTTTGGACCGAAGGGCCGGGGCCCGAACTGGAATTCTTCGGCGCGGTGAAACTTGCTTTGAGCGTGCCGGGGGCGCTGTCGGAAATTGCCACCACCGGCTGCCGCAACAGGGCGAGCTCCTCCGACGTGAGTTTCGTGACGGGCTGCGCCAGAAGTTCGATCTGCTGATTCAAGGTGTCGGATTTGATCTGTAACTTATCGAATTCAGCCAACATGAGTTTTTTGGCCTGCTCGCGTCGCGCTTCCTCCTGCCGCTCACGCACCACGATCTTGCGCAACATGTCGTTTTCCTTTGTGAGCCGCGCCGTTTCTTCGGCGTTCGCGCCCGTGAGTTTTGCCTTCTCCAGTGCGGTGCTCGCGTCCTCGAGCTGCGAGCGCAGATCCGCCACCGTCACCTCGAACTCCTTGTTCTGTTTCTGGCTGGCCGCGAGCTGCTGACGCAACTGTTCGAGCTGACGCTTCACGTCGGCCACTTCCTGTTCCTTCTTCGGCTTGTCCTCGCTGATTTCCCGAACGGTCTTTTCCGCGCTGGCCAGTTTTTGCTTCAAATCGGAATTCTCGGCGACCAGCACCTGCACCCGTTCCTGCGCTTGCTTGGCGTTCTTCAGGTCGTTGAGCAATTCGTTGCGCTCCTTTGTGACCGTGGCGATTTGTGTTTTCGCGGCGGTCAGTTTTTCGCCCGCGACATCCTTTTCCTTTTCCGCGGCGACGCGGCCTTTTTCAGCCGAATCGAGCGCCTTCCTTAGCTGTGCAATTTCCGCCCGAAGCGCCTCTTGCGCCTTCGCACTGCCGGCAGTCGCCGAGATCTTCTTGAGCGATTCCTCAGCCTGGGCAAGTTGGCCACGCACTTCCTTTTCCGCGCCGCGTGTCTTGTCCAGGTCGGTCTGAGCCTTTTCCAGCTTGGAATTCGTTTCCTGCAAACGGCTGTTTAGGGTCTCCTTCTCTTTGGCGACGGCATCATATTGGGTCCGCGATTTTTGGAGCTCGACCTGCAACTGATCCACTTTGTCCTGCAGCTTTTTCGTTGCCTCTTTGATGGCGGCGTCCGTCGCAACAGACGGTCGCGGTTCGACCGGCGGGAGCGGCACGCGCACGTCGCTATTCCGTGGCGCGGTCACTTCCACGCTCGGCTCCGCGGGGCCGGATTTATCCGGCAAAACGGGAGCACTGGAGGAAACAGGGGGCGGCGAAGAAATTGCCGCGAGATCCTTTTGGGTCCCGAGTTTGCTCTGCACCCGCAGGATGTTTTCCCCGATCTTGCGGCTGCGAAAATCGACGATCGCCGGCTGCCAATCCGCGTGCGTTTTGCGCAATTCTTCGAGCAGAGATCCGGCGAACCGGAATTTCGCAAGCGCACCCTGGAGTTGATTGTCATGCTCGAGTTTCTCGCCCTGCTGCGAGGTCATGTAGGCCTTAAGAAAGACTTCGCTCGGGTCGTCGGATTGAGCGGAGAGCTGCCCGGGAGCGAGGGAAAGGCAAAAACCGGCGAAAAGAATCAGACCGATTTTCTTCATGGTGTCGAGAACTCGGACGATATGCATGTGCGGTCGGGTTGCAATGCGGGTCTGCATCGCGAGAGAAAGTAGAGCGCCTGCCGTGCCACCTTGCCTCGCTTTGCCT
Source organism: Verrucomicrobiota bacterium (assembly GCA_041167205.1). GTDB lineage: Bacteria > Verrucomicrobiota > Verrucomicrobiia > Chthoniobacterales > UBA10450 > AV80. The sequence continues at coordinate 12,911 of JBEEHC010000096.1, read as the reverse complement.
TTGCAATCCAGAATCTAAATTCTAGGTTCGAACGCGCTGGTGGCCGTAGCTCAATGGTAGAGCTCCAGATTGTGATTCTGGCTGTTGCGGGTTCGAGTCCCGTCGGCCACCCGTTTCGATTTCGGATTGGAAAGATGAGTCCACTGCCGGCGTGGCACGTGCGGTGCTTAAGAAGTCGGCATGCTCATTCCGGCGACCTTGATCGAGTCAAACGAGAATAGAAACGCCGCCGCAGACTTTTGGATCCGCATCCTCCGCGACGAAGAGCTGCGCAATTGCGACAATCTGCAAAAGTTGCTCGTGGGCTGTGAAATTATCGCGGCGCTGGATGGCGTCGATCTTCTCGCGGCGTAGCAGTCTGGGATTAGCGACGCGCCGAAATCGGAGCGCAGCCAATAATCCAGCAAATCTTTCATTGGGCGATTGGCACAATCGCGGCTATAGTAACGCTGTTCCGCGGCCAAGAACGCTCACGTTGCTCCATCGGCCGCCTCGCCTCGTTGCCTCGCTCAAACCTTATGTTTTCCCGTTTTCCACTCCATCGCGTCAACTGGACGACCAGCTCGTTCCTCATTGGCACACTCGCCCTCACGCTCACCATTGTCCCTCTCTACCTCTGGCATTTCGGGATCGACTGGTTTCAGGTCGCGCTCTTTTTCCTGATGTTCTTCGCCTGTGGGTTCAGCATCAGCCTTGGCTATCACCGGCTCTTTTCGCACATCACCTTCCAGGCTGCCTGGCCCGTGCGGCTCTTCACGCTCATCTTCGGGGCGGCTGCTTTTGAAAACTCGGTCTTGATGTGGGCGAGCGAACATCGCCGGCATCATAAGCACGTCGATCACGATGATGATCCCTACAGCATTTCAAAGGGCTTCTTCTTCGCGCACATTGGCTGGCTCATTTTCAAACTGAACCCGACGGAGCCGTACGACAACGTCGCGGACTTACAGAGAGATCGCCTGGTGGTCTGGCAGGATCGATATGTCCAATGGATTGCCGTCGTCATGAGCTTCGTTCTTCCGCCCCTCCTGGGGTTTCTTTGGAATGGATGGAGCGGTGCGCTGGGAGCGTTTCTGCTCGCAGGCATCACGCGGATCGTCGCTTTGCAGCACTGCACCTTCTTCATCAACAGCGCCTGCCACGTTTTTGGCCGCCAGCCTTATTCCACGAAATGCAGCGCGCGGGATTCGTTCATCCTGGCGCTGGTCACATTCGGAGAGGGTTATCACAACTATCACCATGAGTTTCAGCACGACTACCGAAATGGCGTGAAACCATGGAACTTCGATCCGACGAAGTGGATCATCTGGACGCTGTCGAAAGTCGGTTTCACGCGCAACCTGCGACGTGTCGCGCAGGACAAGATCTTGCTGGCGCAACAGCGCCGCAACGCGGAGATCGACGTTGAGGCTACTGAGATTGCTCCGATTGAGGCAGAGCAGGGCGTGGCGTTGGCGCGGGTGAAGTATTAGCGCACCGCTGCGCGCAAGGCGCTGTAGCCGCTTCGCTGGACGAAGCGCGATTGGCGCTTTGAAACAGGATGCGGTTCTCGCCGCCCACAGGGCGGCGGCTACAGGAGCGGGACGAAGGCCCCCCTCATCGCGCTTAGCGCGGCAGCGGATTTTCTAGACTCACCAGTGCGTATGCGGTCACCGCAACGACTGCCGCGTTTTCCGCGAGCTCGTGTGGCACGATCTTGTCCAGCGTGTCGGCTGCCGTGTGATGATAATGAAAGTAGGTCCGGTTGTCCTGGATCGGGCTGAAGCCGGGCACGCCCAGCGTCGTGAGAGGACCGATGTCCGCACCGCCTGAGTGCTCGCTGAAATTCAGGATGCCGGCGCCGGAATCCTGCAAAATTTTTGCGACCGGCTCCAGGAACACCTTCGCTTCTGGCTTGGGACCAAAATTGATTCCCAACGGGTGCCCGGCCCCACCGTCGATCTCCATTGCAGCGAAATGATTGGCGATCTCCTTCTCGTGGTCTTTCGCGTAAGCCTTGCCCCCTGCGAGTCCATTCTCTTCATTCATCCACGCGATCACGCGAAGCGTTCGCTTCGGGCGCAAATGAAGTTGCTGCATGAGGTTCGCGGCCTCCATCGCGACCGCGACGCCTGCGCCGTCGTCGATTGCGCCGGTGCCCAGATCCCAGGAATCCAAATGACCTGAAACGATCACGACCTGCTCGGCGTGCTCCGTGCCTTTCAGGTCGCCGATCACATTGTAGCTGACGACGTCGGGAAGCTGTTGGGGCGTGAGCAGGAGTCGCATACGCACCGGGCCTTGCGGCACGAGATACGCCACGAGGTCGGCGTCCTCAGCCGTCACCGCGGCGGCCGGAATTTTGGGAATATCTTTCGCGTAATCGGTTTGACCCGTGTGCGGTAATCGATATTCCGCCCCGCCCACCGAGCGGATAAGCGCGGCAATGGCGCCCAGCTTTGCTGCGGCGCTGGGCGCATCGGCGCGATACTTCACCGCTTGTCCGTAGGCATCGCCGCCATGGCCCTGCGCGGCCATGAGCTTGTCGTAGTGATAATCGAACAAGACGATCTTCCCCGCCACCTTCTCGCGGCCTAGCGACTGCAACTCGTCAAAATTCCGCACGACGATGACCTCTGCGGTGATTCCCGTCGCGGGAGTGGCGACGCTGCCGCCCAGCGCGGTGAGAATAATCTTTTGCGTCGTCTTCTCGGCCATCCCCGGAAATTCGACCAGGGCCGCTGTCTCTTCGCCGCGCACCCAATGCGTTACCGTGACTTTCTCGAGTTGAACTTCGAGGCCCAGCGCCTTCAATTCCGCGGCCACATATTCGACCGCTTTTTGCGCCTGGGCCGAGCCCGTCAGGCGCGGCCCGATGTTATTCGAAAGATGGGCGACCTGCCGGTAAGCGTAATCGCTCGCCAGCGCGGCTTGCTGGAGATTCTTGAGTTCTTCAAGAGTCTGCGCGGCGTACGGTGAAGGCGACGGGGTTGGTGTTACGGCCAGAGCCGGTTCCTGGGCGGCACAGCGCAAGGCGCAGGCCAAAGCGAAAACGGCAAGGCAGATGGGGCGTCGTTTCGAAACAATTTGAATGCTCATGGTGCTTGGTTGTGGTTCTTCTTTCCCTGCCTTACTAGACAATGCCGTCGCCGCTCCGGCGCGCAATTCAAACCCGAAAATTCATGCGTCTAACCAAACTCTTCATCACCCCTGTCGCCTTCGCTTTGCTGCCACTGTCCCACTCCGCCCACGCTCAAAGCAAAAACGGTCGCTCCGATGCGGGCAAAACGCTGAACGACTTCTTTGAATCCGAGTGGAACTACGAGATGGAACAAAATCCAACCCGGGCTTCGTCGCTGGGCGATCGGCGCTGGAACGATCGCTGGGGCGATCGAAGTCTGGAGGCGATTCGAAAGCGCGAGGAACACACGACCGATGCGCTGGCCCGGCTGGCCAAGATCGAGCGCGCGCAGCTTTCTCCGGCGGACCAGCTCAACTACGACCTCTTCAAGAAAGATCTCGAGACCGAGATCGAGGGAGCCAAATTCCGCGCCTATCTGATGCCGATCAATCAGCGGGGCGGCCCACAGACGTTGGACGAACTGGGAGATCGTCTCCGCTTTGAAACGGTTAAGGACTACGAAGATTGGGTCGCCCGGCTCCGCGCCTTTCCGGCCTTGATCGAGCAAGAGATCGCGCTCATGCGCGAAGGCGCCCGCACCCATGTGATGTGGCCGAAGATCGTGCTGAGCCGCGTTCCACCGCAGATCGACAAGCAGCTTGTTTCGAAATCCGAAGAGAGTCCGTTTTTCAAGCCGCTCACAAAATTTCCCGATGCGATCTCTTCCGCGGATCGCGAGCGTCTCAGCAAAGCCGCGAGCGCAGCCATCGCCTCCGACATCCTTCCCTCATTTCAAAAGTTGAAGAAATATTTCGTCGACGAATATCTGCCGGCTGCCTTCGACCAGGTCGGGGTGTGGCAAATGCCGCAGGGCGCGGAGTTCTACGCCTATCTCGCGCGACGGCACACGACGACGGCGCTAACTCCGCAGCAGATTCACGAAAAAGGTTTGAGTGAGGTCGCCCGCATTCACGGCGAGATGCAGGCGATCCTGGAGAAAGTCGGGTTCAAAGGGACGCTGCCGGAGTTTTTTACCAAGCTGCGAACAGACCCGCAGTTCTTTTACAAGACGCCGGAAGAATTATTGGAAGCGTACCGCGCTCTGGCGAAACGGATCGATCCGAATCTCGTCAAGGTTTTCAAGACGCTTCCGCGGACTCCTTATGGGGTGACACCGATTCCCGACAAGATCGCTCCGGACACCACGACGGCCTATTACAATCAGCCGGCCGCCGACGGCTCGCGCGCAGGACTTTACTTCGTCAACCTTTACAAGCCGGAGACACGGCCGAAATGGGAGATGATGGCGCTCTCGCTGCACGAATCCGTTCCGGGCCATCATCTGCAAGTCGCTCTCGCGCAAGAGCTCGGCGACATTCCGAAGTTTCGCCGCTACGGAGGCTACACCGCCTTCGTCGAAGGCTGGGGTCTTTACGCGGAATCCCTCGGCCAGGAGATGGGTCTCTACGATGATCCGTATTCGAAGTTCGGCCAGCTCACCTACGAGATGTGGCGCGCGGTCCGCCTCGTGGTCGACACCGGAATGCATCAGATGAAATGGGACCGCCAGCGCGCGATCAATTTCTTCATGGAGAACGCGCCGAAATCCGAAAACGACATTGTGAACGAGATCGATCGTTATATTTCGATGCCGGGCCAGGCTCTCGCTTACAAGATCGGTGAGCTCAAGATCAAGGAGCTGAGGGAGCGCGCCCGCCGGGAGATCGGAGAGAACTTCGACATTCGCGAATTTCACGACGCGGTGCTTCTTTCTGGCGCCGTGCCGCTGGATGTTTTGGAACGCAATATCGCCGCGTGGATTGTGGCAAAAAAAACTGCGCCCGAGCCAAGGCAGCCGCGATAATCGACCAGCAGCTCCTGTCGCTCCTAGAAAATATTGGGTAATATTCGGCCGTAAGGTCAATGCGATGAAATCAGACACCTCGGTTCCTGCCGGAGCGGATACGCGCCTGACCGAAGAGGAGTATCTGCGGGCGATTAAAGAAAGCGAAGGACGGTATCGCGCGCTGATCGAGAATTTTCCGGGCGGTAATATCTCTGTATTCGATCGAAACCTTCGCCTGACCTTTATCGGCGGCGAAGATGTCAAGAACTACGGCTCGCCTGAAGGACTTGTGGGCAAGCACCTGTCGGAGGTCGCTCTGGCGGAAACATGTGCCGTGGTAGAGCCAAACCTGCGGTGGGCCTTGGACGGAAACACCGTGACCTACGAAACGCCGCATGCGGGGAGAAAATACCGTGCGACCGCCACTCCTCTGTTCTGGAAGGATGGCGTGGTTATGGAGGTGATGGTGGCGGCGGCAAACATCACCGAGCAGAAGAAAGTCGAAGAAGCGTTGCGCGAGAGCGAAGAGCGTTTTCGTTTGCTCGCCGAGGTCACTAATGATGCGATCTGGGACTGGGACCTGACTACGAACGAGCTGTGGTGGAACGAGGGTTTCGAGAAGCTTTTCGGCTTCCGGCGCGATGAAATCGAGAAGACGATCGACTCCTGGTATAACCGCGTTCACCCGGAGGATCGGGACCGCGTCATCCCGGGCATTCACCGCCTGATTGCCGCAGGCTGTACGGATTGGTCCGACGAATACCGGTTCCTCTGCAAGAGCGGTAATTACGCTTACGTGCTGGACCGCGGTCACGTCATCCGTAATACCGAAGGCAAGGCCGTGCGGATGGTCGGCGGGATGAGGGATTTGACCGAGCGGAGAGAGGCGGAGGCTGCATTGCTGGAAAGTGAGGAACGCTTTCGGGCTACGTTTGAAGAAGCACCGATTGGGATAGCTGAGATTTCGCTCGAGGGAGCGTTCGAAAGGGTCAACCCGAGGCTATGCGAGATGTTTGGGTATTCGGCGGAGGAACTCCTGACGCGCAACGCACTTGCCATCACGCATCGCGAAGACTTGCCGACGACCCTAACGCTGGTGGCCGAAGTGCTCGCGGGCAAACGGACGACATTCGAGACCGACAAACGGTACATCCGCAAGGATGGGAAAATGCTATGGGCGCACACGATTTCGACCATTTTGCGGGACGCAGCGGGACTGCCGCGAACATTCATTGCCGTCATCGAGGATGTCACGGCGCGCAAACTGGCAGAGCAAGCCATCCAGAGTCTTCCAGCGCGCTTGTTAAAGGCGCAGGACGAAGAACGCCGCCGCATCGCTCGTGAGTTGCATGACTCGACTGCGCAGGAATTGGCGGTGGTCGCGATGAACTTGGGTCGTCTCGAAGAATGGATTGAGGGCCGCGATTCCTGGGCGGAGAACCTTTTGGCCGATAGCCGTGCTGTGCTGGCGCAAGGCAACCGCGATTTGCGAACGCTCGCGCATCTTCTCCATCCACCCATGCTGGAGGAACTCGGCCTCGCCGGAGCGTTACGTCATTATGTCGAAGGTTTTTCTCAACGCAGTGGCATTCGCGTCGAATTGGAATGCGGCTCCGATCTCGAGCGTTGCTCCGATGGAATCGAGACCGCGCTGTTTCGCGTGGTGCAGGAAAGCCTTGCTAACGTCCACCGCCATTCGACCAGCAATTGCGCATTCCTGAAGCTCGTGCGCGCGGGCGATAATATCGAGCTGACTGTTTCGGACCGCGGCCGCGGCCTGCCGCCCGGTCTACTCACCGGCACGGCCGATGAGGCCCGCATCGGAGTAGGCATTTCCGGTATGCGGCAGCGCATGCGGCAACTCAAGGGCCGACTGGACCTCAGATCGGATGGCCGGGGCACAACCATCCATGCCGTCCTGCCGTTTTGCGCCAAGGATGTTCGCCCGAGCGGGATTTCCGCGCGCGAGGAGAAATGAAGAACCTGAGAATCCTCATTGCCGACGATCACGCCTTGGTCCGCCGGGGATTGCGTTCCGTTCTTGAGGCGCAGACGGGCTGGACGGTTTGCGGTGAAGCGCAAGATGGACGCGAAGCCGTGAAGCTGGGACTCAAACTGCGGCCCGATATCTTCCTGCTCGACGTGACGATGCCCGAGTTGAATGGTCTCGACGCGACACGCCAGATTTGCCGGAGCCTTCCCGGAACGCCGGTTTTGATTCTGACCATGCATGAGTCGGAGGAGCTTTGTGGGGAAGCGGTGCAGGCAGGCGCAAGTGGGTGCGTGTTAAAGAGCGATAGCCCGCGGCAGTTGCTTGCAGCGGTCGAGGCGGTCGCGGCCGGGGGAAAATATTTCACGCGGCCGACTGGCTATGCCACGCAATCGGTTGGGCAACGCCTGGGCGCTGGCGGCGCCCTGCCGGCGCGATTAAGCGCGCGTGAAAGAGAAATTGTGCAGCTGCTGGCGGAAGGTCACACGAGCAAAGAGATTGCGTCACGCCTCGGGATTGCCTACAAAACGGTGGACGCGCATCGCACCAACATAATGCGACGGCTCAATGTTCATGCCGTGGCCGATCTGGTGCGTTATGCCGTGCGGGAGCGAATTATTCAGGCGTGATTAGGGCGACAATCGGTAGGGGAATGTCCCTAGGGTAATTAAGATTGTGAAATAAGGAGTCCTTTCGTTACGTCATAAACGATTCGTGCTTATCCTCTTAGAAGCGGGGCGAGAAGGAGCCTGCTTCAGGATGGTATGAATGAATCGCCTAACCCTTTTCTCGGAAATCGCCTTTTATCCACCGGTCGCGCAGAGGAGGTGCGCGGGAATTGATTCCTGATATCGCGATGAAAACTATCCGAGTATTGGTCGCCGACGATCACGAAGTAGTGCGTGAGGGAGTCCGCGCTTTGATCGAGCGTCAGCCCGATTTGGAGGTTTGCGGCCTCGCCTCCACCGGCCGCGAAGCCGTCGATCTCGCCCGGAAAGCCAAGCCCGATGTCGTGGTGCTCGACATAACCATGCCCGAATTGGATGGCCTCGATGCGATCCGCCAGATCAGAAAGGCGCTGCCGGAGACGGAAGTCGTGGTCTTCAGCGCTCATCCACCGGAGGACATGATAGAAGAAGTGTTCGATGCCGGAGCGAAAAGCTACATTGAAAAAACTGAGGCCAGCCGGGATCTGGTAGCGGCAATCAGGTCGCTGGCGGAACACAAACCGTTTTTCACATCCCAAACATCGGAGATTCTTTTCGCGAAATTCCTGGTTCCCAAAGCCAGGAAGCAGCCTGATGGGGCCGAACCGAAGCTGACCGCGCGGGAAAGGGAGATCGTTCGCCTGTTGGCCCAAAGCAGCAGCAACAAAGAGATCGCGACAACCCTTGGCATAAGCATCCGTACCGTCGAAACCCACCGCGCCACGCTCATGCACAAATTAGGCGTACATTCGGTCGCGGGTGTAGTTCGCTACGCCATTCGCCATCACATCATCGAACCGTAGCGACCGCACCACGATTCGCTTGCTTCTATCTCACAACTGACGTGATGGCTCGCGTTAGTTCGCCATAGGTAATTGGTTTGTGAATGATCAGATCAACCTCGGGGGAGTTTGCTTCAGCGCGAGACGCCGGGCCGCTCGATCCGGTCAGCAAAATTATTGGCTGGTTGTTACGGACTTGTTTCAACGCGCGGGCAAGCTCGTAGCCGCTCATGCCAGGCATTCCCTGGTCGGTCAGGACAAGGTCAAATTCCTCCGCGTGAAACTTCTCCATGGCTTCACGCCCACAGGTTGCTGTGGTGACACGGTGGCCGCCGGCCGTGAGATATTTGGTGACGACATTCCGTGGCACCTCCTCATCATCGACGACAAGCACGTTGAGCGAGAGGCCGAGAACGACTTCTTCGCCGTTTTCGGCCGAGAGCACAGGCACGAGGCTGGGCAAACTAATGCGGAAGGTCGTTCCTTGACCGGGTTCGCTCTCGATTTCAACAATCCCGTCATGGCGCTTGATGATGCCCAGGACCATGGAAAGCCCGAGACCAGTGCCTTTGTCACCCTTGGTCGTAAAGAAAGGCTCCAGACAGCGAGCGCGCACTTCCGGGCTCATGCCCGCTCCAGCATCCGCGATAGAGAGAACGACTTTCTCCGCTTCGCGCCGCGTGCCGAGAGTGATCTTTCCGCCCGTGGGCATGGCGTCGACAGCGTTGCAAATCAAGTTTACCAGTGCCTCCCGCAACTCTGAGCCGTTGCAATTGATGGGCGGGACTTTTTCCAAATCGAGCTCAATCGTAATGGAGCGCCCCTGCCCTAGCGCCTGATCTTTCCACTTGGGCTGCGTGAGCGAGATAGCTTGCTCGACGAGCTCGTTGAGATCGGCGGGAGCAAACGGGTCGCCGCCATCTCGAGGACGGTAGAAATCGCGCAGCCGGCTCACGACCTGAGCAGCGTCGCGCCCCGCGGTATTCATGGTGCGGAGGTAATCTAGCGTGGTGGCGGTGTCCTTTAACGTGTCGGGGCTTTGAATAAGAATCTCGCTGTATCCGATGACTGACATGAGTGCGTTGCTAAAATCGTGGACCACGCCGCCCGCCATCTCGGCAAAGGCGTGCAACCGCTCCTGCTGCAACATCTGCCGCTGGGCGGACTTCAGGTCGCTCAATGCGTCTTCCAGTTGTTGTGTGCGTTCGACAACGCGGCGCTCGAGCATTTGATTTTGCTCCTCGATCTCCAGGCGAAGGAAGCGTGATTGAAGCAGGTTGCGCAGGCGCATGATCGCTTCCGAGTGATCGAATGGTTTCGCGAGGAGATCCGCCGCACCGGCGGCGAGGGCCTTGCGCTTATTTTCCTTCGTCGCCTCCGCCGTAAGCACGAGAATGGGCACACTCTTATCATGTGACGGCATTTGTCTAAGCTGCTCGAGGACCTGAAACCCATTGAGCTTCGGCATCATCAAGTCGAGTAGGATCAGATCCGGCTGGAAGCTGGTGATCTGGTCAAAAATCAGAGTGGGATCATTGATCGCCTGGACGCGGCTGTACCCGAGTCGATTGAGGAAATTTGAGAGCAGGCAGGTGCTCGCGACTTCGTCATCCAGGATGAGGATATGCGCTTGCTTGAGGGTGCCTTCGTTCATCGCGTATGATCAGTGATTCAATTGCTGGGGCGGACTCTCCGTCCGCGTAAGACCTCGCGCTCGTGGGTGGCTAGGCATCCTGAAGGAGCCGCGCCACGGTCCGGAGCAACACGGTCGGTTCGACGGGTTTCGGCAAGAAGTGCGCACCGCCAGAGACCAACGCACGATCTCCCGCTTCGTTTTTCGAAACGAGGCCGGTAAGGAAAAGGATGCGCGTTTGGGACAACGCGGGATCGGCCCTAATATCGTTTGCCACCTCGCCCCCATCCCGGCCCGGCATGTCAACGTCCAGCAACACAATGTGAGGCTTGAACTCACGGGCGGCGGCCAGGGCCCGCGTCGCCTGCGTCTCGATTCGCACCTCGTAAAGGTTGGTTGTTTCAAGAATCACACCCGCGAGGCGCGAGAGGTTTGGGTCATCATCCACGATCAGTGCGCGAGTTTTCATCGCTCCCTTTCGAGCAGTTCTAATACGAGGTCCAATGGCGGAAACTACGCATTCTCCATCTGCCGATTGGAACGAGGCAGGACCAGCGGGCTTTTGCTTATTTTCGGCTTCCAACTTCGAAAACGGGCTGCCATGTTTCGAGACAGGCACGCCCCCGTATGAACGCGGCTCAAGAAAGCATAGGATCCAAGCCCAGGTGCGCTCACGCACACGTGACTGGCTCGGAACCTAAAGGACATTACTCCCGGCTATTTGCCGGGCCGGCCAAGCCTGTTCCCAGGGACCAGGAGGACAAACTGATCGAGCTAGGTCGGGCCATGCGCTACGAAATCGAGCGCGAGGGCACACTTACTCCCCGAGTTGGATATACCTATTTCGGTCAGTTTGTCGGTCACGATCTGACCCATGACACGACACCCCTGGAAGGACCTTACGCGGCTCCAGAACAGACTCCAAACTATCGGACTCCCTCCTTCGATCTCGATCATATTTATGGAGGAGGCCCGGAAAAGTCTCCTTTTCTTTATGAAGGAGAACGGGGGGAGGAATCGTTTAAGATCGGGGCTACCACACCTACCGGTATCCGCCGCGATCTACCTGTGGAGCATGGGATGGTCCTGATCGGCGACTTGCGAGACACACGTAATTTGGACAACCTGATCTTGAGACAGCTTCACGTTGTTTTTTTGAAGCTCCACAATGAGGCGATCAGGCAGCTCGGCTCCGACCCTCCGATCCTAACCGGAATCGAGAATTTGGGACCTGGAACACTGTTCGAACGGGCCCAACGGCTCGTGCGCTGGCATTACCAGTGGATTATTCGCCACGATTTCCTGCCAAGGATCTTGCACACCGACGTTTGGAACTACCAGGAGCGAAGAACTCTCAAACAGATTGAGCCCAAAACAAGTTACTCCGTCCCGATTGAATTTTCGCTGGCGGCGTATCGATTCGGTCACAGCATGGTGCGTAATGCCTATCGCCTGAACTGCCGCCAGAAGCGCGTCGTTATCGGCGAGCTAATGGCCCTCGGACAAAAGGCGTCCCCCATACCAGATGATTACCTAATCGAATGGGGAACCTTCTTCGATGGCTTGCCCACTTCTGGCCCGCAAGCGTCCAGCTCCTTCATCGACACATCGGTCAGCGTGGCAATGCATGGCTTATCTCCATCGACCATTCGTTTGTCTAACGCACTGGAACCGCCCGATCCATCGAACCTTCCAATGCGGACACTCCTGCGAGGTGCTCGGGCGGGCCTGCCCTCGGGCCAGGAAGTAGCTGATTCGCTCTTCGCGCAGGGAAAAATCAAATCCGGTGATCGCCTGACAGGTTCGCAACTGACGCGCGACACATGTGACCGTACGGGGAGCATCATGCGCAAGACCGGTCTCGAGCAAAACACGCCGCTCTTCTACTATTTGTTAAAGGAGGCGGAGATAAATGCGGCGGGTTTGACCTTGGGTCCTATCGGGAGCCATATCGTTTCCGAGGTGATACAAGGAGCATTGGAGGCGGACCCTGATGGATATATGGCCGTTGTAGGACCGAAATGGCCATTGCCGTTGTGGCGTTTTCCGGGAGGGACTAAACGCAGAGTAAATTCCTTGATTGGAGTCATACAGCTAGTTGGCGACGACAAGCTCCTGCCGGAATGTGACGCATACTGGCGCCGCTTCCGGGTGCAGCCTGCTTCCTAAGAACCAGCTGGACATCCCTCGGGTAACTTTACGCATTGGAGCGCAGCCGTGAATTTCTCCAACGAAGAATTTACCGCGCTTGTTGAGGCTGCCGCCGATTTCAGCGATTATCGCGCGGGCCAGTATTTCGCCAAGCGTGAGACACAGCCACCTTCCGGAGGTGGCAGCGCGCTACGCCTGCGCGATTCTTCCATGCTGCCAGCATGGGCGCTCGACTTGCGCCGGATGCTCAGCGTTTTGTCAGACTTGGAGCTCAGCTCGAACAAGAGCTCTCCGCTGATGACCTTGTGCGAAGCCGGAGCACGCTTCGGATTACAAGAGTTAGAAAAGACAATTGCTCCCAAGCTTCTGGCTCTGGTTTCTCAAAAGGCAAAAAGAGATCTAAAACGAGATCTTCAGCAAATCCTCGAGCGGGTAACACGTCCCAGTCTTGAACTGGAACAGAAGAGCTACGGTCTGGCCCTGGCTGCGATCGGTCTCCCAGCGAAAAAGACTGATCCGAAATTCGCAGAGCGTAAATTTCTCGGAGAAAAACCGAGTGAACGGCTCTTTTCCCTCTTCAGGAAATTTCCTGTCCTGGCCGGGCTTTGGTTCCAGTTGATCTCCCAATGGTGCGATCAAGTCACCGAGCTTTTGGTTAGGCTGGCCGCGGATCGGACCGCGCTTTCTCGTGCTTTCCTTGGC
>JBEEHC010000095.1:0-30000 GCA_041167205.1 Verrucomicrobiota bacterium | reverse complement strand
GCTCGACATCCCAGGAGAAAAGCACCGCGCTCACCGCCGTGAGTCCAGTTACGACCGCAAGCGTAAGACTGATGCCGTCGACGGCGAGGTGGTATTCCATGCCCAGCGCGGGCACCCACGGAACCCGCACGATCGTCACAAAAGTTCGCGTGTCGTGCGTATTGCAAAACGCCAGCAGACTGGTCGCGAAGCCGGCGAGAGCCGCGGCGAGCGCGATCCAACGCGCAAAGAATCGCGGCATGAAAAGCAGCCCGAAGGCGCCGGCAAACGTAATGTAAATGGTCCAGGCGATCATCGTTTGATGGGGCTTCGAGACTTGCGCGTTTCGTAACGCGGAGCTCTCTCGCGAACATGAAATCCGATCTCGCGACGAGGTTTGATCGGCGGAGCCATCAACTGCCGGATCGCATCAATGATTGCAGCGATCTCCTCGTCATGTTCGCCGACGCGCTTTTCGAGCTCGGAAAACTTTCGAGCCAGTTCACGATTTGTTTCCAGCGACTCGCGCAGTTTCACGAATGCGCGCATGATGGCGATGTTCACTTTCACAGCGCGTTCGCTCCTCAACACGCTTGACAGCATGGCTACGCCCTGCTCCGTGAAAGCATAGGGCCGGCTTCGCAAGCCACCCCAACTTGAAATCACAATCTGTGATTTCAAGTTCGCAAACTCTTTAGTCGTAAGCTGAAAGACGAAGTCGGTTGGGAAGCGATCTGCGTTGCGCTTTACGGCCTGCGTCAGGGAGCCGACGGTCACTCCATAAAGCGACGCCAGGTTCTGGCCTAACATCACTTTTTGGCCGCGCAGGTAGAGGATGCTACAGCTGATGCGGTCAATCGGAACCATATCGGCGACTCTCATTCCCGACCGTCAGGCAAACAATCGCGCCATCTGGATCACGGTTGTGTTGAAAATGTTGAACATGAATTGCGGCGCGATGCCGAGGGCGAACATGAGGAGCGTGACGGGAACGATGATGAATTTTTCGCTACGCAGTAGATCAGGAAAGGCGCTGCAACTCCCCGCCAGCGGACCGCTGAAGAGCGCTTGCATCGCACGCATGAACACGATGGCTGTCACCAGCAGACCGATCACAGCAACGGCCGTGAAGGAAGCCGCCATGGCGAAAGAACCTTTGAAGATGAGGAACTCGCCGATGAAGCCGTTTAGTCCGGGTAGGCCGAGCGAGGAAAACATCGCGACGCTCATCCAGCCGCAGAGCAGGGGAGTTCGCTGCATGAGGCCGCCGAAATCGTTGATGCCGCGGAGGCCGCGCCGTTGCTCGAGCAAGCCGACGAAATAGAACAAAGCGGCTGCGGTAATGCCGTGGTTGAAAATTTGCATGAAGACGCCACTCAAAGCCGCGTGCGTGTCGATCAAAGAGGAGGTCGGTCCCGCGGTGACGGCGAAGAGGCCGAGCATGCAATAGCCGAGGTGATTGATCGAGAGATAGGCGACCATCCGTTTTAAATCCGATTGCGCCCAGGCGGCGAACGAGGCGAGGACGATCGAGCAGACCGCCAGCCCGAGCAGCCACGGGCCGAGGATTTTTATTTCGTGCGGGAAGAGCGGCAGCAGCAAGCGCACAAAACCGTAAACGCCCATCTTCGACAGCACACCTGTGAGGACCATCGAAACACCAACTGGCGCGCTTTCGTATGCGTCAGGCAACCAGGTGTGAAATGGGAAAAGCGGCACTTTCACCGCGAGGCCGAGAAAGATCCCGGCGAAGGCCAGCCACGCCATGTTGCCCGTAAGGAGCCCGGTTTTTCCAAGCGCCGCGAGCGCGGCGAAATCGAATGTCCCTTTCGCGAAATAAATCCCGAGGAATGAGAGCAACATCGCGACGCTGCCCAGGAATGTGTAAACGAAAAATTTTGTGGCGGCACGGTCGCGGTTCTGGCCGCCCCAGATTTTGATGAGCAGGAACGCGGGAATGAGGCTCATCTCATAGAACAAGAACCAGAGAACGAAATTCTGGGCGGTGAACGTGCCGTAAAGCGCCGATTGCATCAGCAACATCAGCGCACAGAAACCGCGGCCCGTGCGCTGCGCGAGGAAGGCGAACGGAAAGATGAGCGAGGTCAGGACCACCAGCAGCAGACTCAGGCCATCAATTCCGACGAGGTATTCGGCTCCAACTCGCGGAATCCAGACATGACGTTCGACCAGTTGAAGGCCGGCCGTGGTGGTGTCGAAATCTCGCCACAACGCCAACGCCACAATGGCGGTGAGGACGTTGAAGCCAAGAGCGATTCCCCGAGCGGCGTTCGGCCGCGCCATGCTCACGATAAGAGCTCCGGCGACCGGAAGCAGAATCAGCGCTGTGATCATGCCAGCCATGCGTAAAGAATGAGCAGCGCCAGCATGCCGACGGCGACGGCGCCCATATAGGTTTGAACTTGCCCCGAGTGCCAGGCGGACAGGAATCGTCCGAGCCCGCGTGTCCCGATCGCGCTTTCGTCGAATCCGGCGTTGATGCCGCGCACGTCGAAATTCGCGCTGAGGCTTCCGAAGAACTGTCCTGCGCCGCCGACTCCGCGCACCAAACCATCCCAGATGTTCCGATCCATCCAGTCAGCCGCGCGAGAAAACGCTGCGCTCCAGGCGAGAACAGTTTTAGCGTAGAGCTCGTCGAGCCACATCTTGTTTTCGAGAAAACGAAACAAAACCGGTAGCGTTTGGGCGAGGGGATCCCTCTCTCCGGCCTTGCGATAAAACAAGATCCCAAGACCGATGCCGGCAGCGACCAGCGCGAGGGAAACGAAAAGCATCGGCTGGAACACCCGCCCGATCTCAATCTCAGAGTGCGCTGGCTCGCCCGTGAGATAGGCGTGCAGCCACAGCCAGGCAGGCGTGAGAACGAGGCTGAGAACGATCGAGCAAACCGCGAGCACGATCAGCGGAACGGTCATGACCGAAGGACTTTCGTGCGCACGCGCGGAGGCCTCGCGCCGGTGGCCAAAAAACACGTAGATCATCTGCCGCGTCATGTAGAGCGCGGTCAGGACGACGCCCGCCATCATCAGGTAATACGGGACCGGCGACCGCGGCCAATTCGCGGTGGCGTGCAGAATTTCCTCTTTCGTCCACGCTCCGGAAAAGAAGAGCGGCACGCCGCTGAGCGTCATCATGCCGATGGCATAGGTAAAAAAAGTCACCGGCATAAGCCGGCGCAGGCCGCCCATCTTGCGAATGTCCTGCTCGTGATGACACCCGTGAATGACCGAGCCGGAGCCGAGGAACAAGAGCGCCTTGAAAAAACCGTGCGCGAGCAAATGCATGATGCCGGCCGCGACACCACCGACGCCGAGCGATACCATCATCAGCCCGAGCTGCGACACGGTCGAGTAAGCCAGGATGCGCTTGATGTCGGCTTGCGCGAGCGCGATGAGCGCAGCCATCAATGCCGTGACGACGCCGATCCAGACGACGACGGTGAGCGAAGGCGTCACGCCATCGATTGCGCCTAACGAGAAGAGCGGGTAGACCCGTGCCACGAGAAACACGCCGGCCGCGACCATGGTGGCGGCGTGGATCAGCGCGCTGACGGGCGTCGGGCCCTCCATGGCGTCCGGCAACCAAACGTGCAGCGGGAACTGTCCCGACTTGCCAGCCGCTCCGCTGAAAATCAGCAGCGCGACGAAGGTGGCGCTGGCACCAAGCGCGAGAAGCCCGGCCTTTTCCAGGCAGCCATTTCCGTCGTCGTAAAACAAAAGTGTGCCGCTGCTGCGGTAGAGCCAGAGAATTCCAAGGAATAGTCCGATGTCGCCGATGCGCGTAGTGATGAACGCTTTTTTTGCCGCAGCCGCCGCGCTCGGTTTGTGAATCCAGAATCCGATCAGCAGGTAGGACGCGAGTCCGACCAGTTCCCAGCAGACGAAGAGAAGAAGCAGGCTGTTCGCGATAACCACCCCGAGCATCGCGGCAGAGAAAAAAGAGAGATATGCGAAGAAGCGAGAAAAGTTTTTGTCGCCGGCCATGTAACCGGTGCTGAAGACGAAGATCCAGAGTCCGACGAACGTGATCATGACCAGCATGGCGGCGGCCAGCGGATCGAGGACCCAGCCGATGCGTAGCGCGTGTTCGCCGAAGGTTAACCAGGTGAAGTTGTGAAAGACGCGGAAGCCGGGTGCTTGGAGCGTAGGCAGGAATGCTATGACTGAGAGAGCAAGAGCGGCGACCTGGCCAAGGATCGCGAGCGCCGCCCCGGTCCTGCGCCTCGAGTTCGCAAGACTCAGGATCAAAAGCGAAGCCGCGAGTGGCGCAGCGGGGATGAGCCAGAGATTGGTGATGATCCAGGGAGTCATGGCCGTTCGGAAAAAGAAAAGGGAAACGTCCAACGCTCAACGTCCAACGCCCAACGTCCAACGGAAGAAAGATTCCTGCTCATGCTCGTGATCGACTCGTTAGGCGACCCATCATCCTTGGAGGTGGTCGAGCTTATCGACGTTGGTCGTTCGATAATGGCGGTAGACGGCGATGACCAACGCGAGTCCAACGGCGGCTTCGGCGGCGGCGATGGCGATGGAAAAAATTGCGACCATCACGCCGGTGGGTGATTGCGATTGCGGGCCGAAACGCCAGAACGCGATGAAATTCAAGTTCGCGGCGGCGAGCATCATCTCGATGCCGATGAGGATGAAGATGGCGTGACGCCGGCTCAGCGCGGCGAGAAGGCCGATAGAGAACAACGCGGCGGAGATGATGAGGAAGAGTGTCAGCGTTGGTGTCATCGCTTCTCCTCCATGACAAGAATCAGCCCGCCAATCAGTGCCGCGGTCAGCAACACCCCGACGCATTGCAGCGGCCAGACGTAATCGGTCATCAATGCTTCGCCAATCCGTTTCACGGTGAGCGCTTCGATCACCGGTGCAGCGACGGAGAGTGAGGGCGTCAGGAGAATCGCCCAGCTCAAGCCGGAGAAGACCGCGAAGGCAATGACAACACCGCCCCAGTTAAATCCGCCGGTATTTTCGTCCACGCGCCGAGTCAGCAGAATCGTGAAGACAATCAGCACGGCGACCGCGCCGACATAAACAAACACCTGCACCAGTCCGACGAACTCTGCGCCGAGGAGAAAGAAGAACGCCGCGATACCAACAAACGCGACGACGAGGCAAAGTGCCGCGTGAATGAGCTTCGACAGCGACGCGGCGGCGAGCGCGCCGGCCAGCGTAAGAATGGCTATGACGACGAAAGCGGCGGTGCTCATTCGGCAAAGCGATATGTGCGCGGGGCGAATTTCTTTTTCGCATCAACCAACCGCGACAGACCAAAGTAAACA
The DNA here is from genome assembly GCA_041167205.1 of Verrucomicrobiota bacterium. Classification (GTDB taxonomy): domain Bacteria; phylum Verrucomicrobiota; class Verrucomicrobiia; order Chthoniobacterales; family UBA10450; genus AV80. Next base: position 24,713 of record JBEEHC010000095.1, on the reverse strand, counting down.
ATCGCGACCACTCCCAGCGACCAAAGCCAACCGGCCAGGCCGTGCGACTGATAATGCCAGACAGCGGCCGCGATAATGCACGTGAATGCCATCGGCAGCATGAATTTCCAGGCGAAGCCCATGACGTGATCCACGCGCATGCGGGGCAGCGTTCCGCGAATCCAGACGAAGACGAACAAGAGCAGCGCGAGCTTCGTGAAAAACCAGACATAGGAGGGGATGAACTGGAGGGCGCTGATCGGCGCGTGCCAGCCGCCGAGAAAGAGCGTCACGGCCAGGCCGCTGATGGCGAACATGCCGAAGTATTCCGCCAGGAAAAACGTGGCGTATTTGAATCCCGAATATTCCGTCATGTGCCCGGCAACAATTTCCGATTCACCCTCCGGCACATCGAATGGCGTGCGGTTGGATTCCACGAGACCGGAGACAAAAAACAAAATGAATGCAGCCGCCCCCCACGGGGTGAAGACGAACCAGCGCGGGACGATCCCAGCAACGACGTAGCCCTCCTGCGCCGCGACGATCGCGTCCGCGGAGAGAGAGCCGACGATCATGATGACCGGAAGAACGGTGATAAGGAGCGGCAATTCGTAGCTCACCATTTGCGCGATCGCGCGCATGGCCCCCAGCATCGAGAATTTGTTGTTGCTGCCCCAGCCGGCCATGAAAACACCGAGTTCGGTTGTCGAACCGACGGCGAAGAAAAACAGAATGCCGCCATCAATCGAAAACGGCGTCATGTTCCGGCCGTAGGGGATGACGCCGAGGGCAAGAATGGCCGTGGCCGCGATCATGATCGGGGCGATGAAATGGACGACTTTGTCGGCGCGGATCGGCACGATGTCTTCCTTAATGAGCAACTTGATGCCGTCAGCCAGCGGCTGAAGAAGCCCGAACGGGCCGACCCGATTTGGTCCGTAACGGTTTTGAATGCGCGCGAGGATTTTTCGCTCGAGCACCGAGATGAGCGCGAAGAGCGTCATGAACGCGCCGAGGACGGCGGCGATGTTGAGGAGGCTTGAAGCGATCTGGATCACCCAGCCGGGCGCGTCGGGCAGGAGCGAGAGGAGCCAATGCTTTCCGATAATAAAGATCTGGTCCACACGCTCGCCGGTCATCTGGGATGAAGAAAAGCGATGCCCGGTTCTTTAATCAAGGCAGAATGCGCTGGCAGGAGTCAGGAGTCTCGGTTAACAAACGCGAGGAGATGGTCTAATCTGCTTGGAATGACGCCCGATCCCTATTTCTTCATCGTGATTTTCTGTGGTGTCGCGATCGTCTTTCCGTTAATGCCGCTGGCGTTGGCCTGGCTTTGGAGACGTTTTTTTCAGCCGCCCAAACCCGGGCCGGCAAAAAATGCGACCTACGAGTGCGGGGTCGAGTCGGTCGGGGAGGCGCGAGGGCAGTTCCAATCGCAGTACTATCTCTACTGCATCATTTTTTTGATCTTCGATGTGGAGGCGGTTTTCCTGGTGCCGTTTGCCGTCGCGTTTACTGGTTTGCCGATTGGGGCGTTCGTCGCGATCCTGGTTTTCCTGCTGCTGCTGATCGAAGGACTGGTTTGGGCCTGGAGCAAAGGTTGCCTGGATTGGGCGCAAGCAAGATGAGCGGGCAAGTCGACGAAAGTCTGCGCAGCGAACTGCAAAAACAGGGGATTTGGGTCACCTCGACCCAGGAGCTTTACAACTGGGGGCGGCGCAATTCGATCTGGCCGCTGCAATTCGGGCTGGCCTGTTGCGCGATCGAGATGATCGCGACCGCCGCGTCCCGCTACGATCTCGCACGGTTCGGCGGAGAAGTTTTTCGGCCATCGCCGCGTCAGGCCGACTTGATGATCGTGGCCGGTACGGTGACCAAAAAAATGGCTCCGCAAATTGTGCGTCTCTACAACCAGATGCCCGATCCGAAATATGTGATCTCGATGGGCGCGTGCGCTATTTCCGGTGGACCATTCAAGCGAGGCTACAACGTTCTAAAAGGCATCGACCGTTACATTCCGGTGGATGTCTATATCCCCGGATGTCCGCCCCGGCCCGAGGCGCTCTTACACGCTTTCATGGAGCTGCAGCGAAAAATCGACGGACAGAGATTGACCGGCAACGGCAAGGCGGCGTTCCTGGATCCGAAGCAACCGAGCGATTTTCCAGTGCCGGCGTTTGGCGCACATGATCTGGAGCCGCCGAGCAATCCCGAAGTTTTTCAGCCGCCGCTGATGGAGCGCACGTAGCGAATGGAATCACTCGATGAACTTAAAGGCCGCGCCGAACAGGCCGTGCCCGGAGCGAAGATCACGATCGTCCCCAATCCGGGTCCGGCGAATCAGCCGTCGCTCCTGCTCGACAACGAACATGCGGCTGCCGTCGTCCGATTTCTGCGGGACGACGCTGTGCTTCGACTCGATCATTGCTCGAACGCGACGGGAGTCGATTGGCTCGATCGGAAAGTGTCGAAGAAGGTCAAAGTAAAGAAGGTGGTGGAGGGAGAGGAAAAGGAAGTGGAAGAGACGCAGGAGGAATTTTTCCCCGGTTATCTCGAGGCGGTCTATCACCTTTACTCGATGACGCACAAACACGGCCCGGTCGTTATTCGAACGCGGACGAAGGATCGCGCGGAGGGCGCGCGATTGCCTTCGCTCACCCCGATCTATCGGAGCGCTGAATTTCAGGAACGCGAGATTTTCGATCTCTACGGCGTTCGTTTCGACGGCCATCCGGATTTGCGCCGCATTCTGATGTGGGACGAGTTCGAGGATTTCCCGATGCGCAAAGATTATCGCGAGCCCGACGATTACGAGTACGAACCGACGCCACACGATGACGTGCTGGAAAGAGCCAAAGAGCATTACAGCGCGCGGCCGCAATTGGACGGCGCGGAAAACCTGACGGCGCCATCATGAGCGTGGGATTTCACGAGCTGGAAGAGGCGCCGCCTCCAATGACGGCCAGAGTCGAAGGCGATCTGCTCGAAGTCTCGATGGGACCGCAGCATCCATCGACCCATGGTGTCTTTCGCATGAACGTCGCGCTTGAAGGCGAGATCGTGCGCAAGCTCAAGCCGGTCTTCGGCTATCTGCACCGCAATCACGAAAAGATCGGCGAGAACACGAGCTACCTCGGCTCGATGCCGTACACGGACCGGCTGGATTATTTTTGTTCGATGACCAACAACTGGGCCTACGCGCTCAGCGTGGAGAAGCTCGCCGCCATCGAAGTCCCCGAGCGCGCCGAATACCTGCGCGTCATCCTCGCGGAGCTGACCCGGCTTCAGAACCACGCTTCGCTGCTCGGCTTTTTGCTGAGCGACATGGGCGCATGGGGCACGCCGCTCATGTATGCGTTCCGCGAACGGGAGAGAATTCTCGACTTGTTCGAATCGCTCTCTGGTTCGCGCATGATGTGCGACTACATGCGTTTTGGCGGCTGCCGTTGCGATCTGCCGCCAGGCTGGATGGAACGGGCCCGCAAGGTCGTCGACGCGTTCCCGCGTTTTCTTGATGAATTCGAAAAACTAATCGTTTCGAATGAAATTCTTATCGCCCGAACGCAAGACGTCGGGAAACTGTCCGCTGAACTCGCGGTCAATGCTGGCATCACCGGCCCGATGCTTCGTGCCTGCGGGGTCAACTACGATCTGCGGAAAGTGGATGGCTATGGATTCTATCCGCGTTTCAAATTTCGGGTCCCGCTGGGCGAGCATGGCGATTGTTACGACCGGTTGATGATGCGCGTCTTGGAGATGCGCGAGAGCATCGGGATTTTGAAGCAAGCGATGGAGCAATTACCGGCTGGGCCCATCATGAATCCCAAGGTGAAGATTCGCGCTTTTAAACCACCGGCCGGCGAAGCCTACGGGCGGATCGAAGGGCCAAAGGGGGAGCTCGGCTTTTACTTGATCAGCGATGGCAGCGCGAATCCGTATCGGTACCGTGTGCGACCGCCGAGCTTCATCAACCTGACCATCCTGGAAGATCTTTGCCTGGGTCACACGGTGGCGGACGTGATGGTCATACTCGGGAGCGTCGACATCGTAATGGGGGAGGTAGATCGATGATCGGCGCAGGCGTGCTGAGTGGAATGGCCGTGACCCTGCGGAACTTCATCGGAAGTTATTTCGAGAAGGACCGCCTGATCACGGTGCAGTATCCGGAGGAACGCGAGACGCTGCCTGAGAACTATCGCAACTTTCCATTTCTTGTTTTCGACACCGAGGATGCGGAAGCCGGATTGCGGTGCGTAGCGTGCAAGATTTGCGAGAAAGAGTGCCCGCCACAATGCATCCTTATCGTCAAGAGCGAAGACAAGAAGCCCGACTACATGGGCAAGCAGCAATTTTATCCGCGTGTTTTCGACATCGATATTTCTGTCTGCATGAGTTGCCGGATTTGTGTGGAGGTCTGTCCGTTCGAAGCCATCAAGATGGACAAGGTGTTCGAACTAAGCCGGCGCGAACGGTTCGACGCCTTGCTCATGCGGAAGGACGAGCTGGCCAAGTCCAATACGTACTACCACGGCATCCATCCGCTCGAAGCCGCTGAGGTCGACGCCAAGCTCGCCGAAGCCGCGGAAGCGAAAAAGAAAAAGACCTAAGCCCGTTCACTCAGTCGGGTTCCACGCGTGTTCCTGCCAGAAGGCTTCCAGCGCGACCGCGTTTCCACGGAATATGTTGCGCTCGGCATTTTTGATATTGGCGACGCCTTTTGGATAGGAGGCGCGGGGAAGATCACAAACACCGTCGCCGGTGTATTGCCACAAACTCCATCGGCTCCACGGCGCCGTGTTTCGTGGCTCGAAATGATAGTTCGCGATCCATAACCAACAGTTGCTCAAAATTCGTCTCTGGGCGGCCGTTACTTTCGGGCCGAAAAGGACCTGCCGAAGGCGATATTCGCTGCAGTACAGACCGGGATACCTGCCCGTCCGCTGGTGAATCCGGTCGACGAAGGTCACGGCCTGATCGACTCGCATCGTCCCGCCCGGATAATGCCCATTCTTTTCGAAATCGAGGACGAGCAAAATACCGCCAGGACGCAGCGAAGGTCCGCGCCATTGCGACTCCACGGCGTTCAGAAAAAACTCGGCCTGGCGAATCGGGTCGGTCGCATCGCCGAAATGATAGGCGCCCCAGAGCAAGCCGGCTCGAGTGGCGGCATTTTGCCGGGTGCCGTAATAAGAATCACGCACGGAACGGGGATACGTGGCTTCGTGAATCACGCCGACGATGCCTTCCGTTTTCATCCGGGCGAAGTCCGGACGCATCAGGTCATAGTGCGATAGATTGACGACGCTGTTTCCCGCGAAGGCGCAGGCCGCCAAAGTCTGGAGCAACAGCAAAACGCGAACGACCAAAATTTTCATCGGGCGAACGATAGCGCAGAAGCGACCAGGTCGAAACGACGGATGAAGCAAACTGGGGCGGCTTGTGATATGCTCCCTGGTCTCTGATTCGAACTTGATTTGGCCGATGATCGCTCACAGACAATTCCTGTCCGCCGGCGGAGCGAGAGTTTGGCTGATCGCGCTCGCCCTGTTGTCAATCTCGGCAGTTGCGAACGGCGTGATTCTATTCCGCACGGGCGACCCGACAGCGAACACCACCGAGCCCACCGGCGCGCTCGCTGGCAGCGGCTGGCAATACGAAGGGACCTTTGGCGCCTATCTCGGGACGGCGATCGCACCGCACTACTTCGTGACCGCCAAACATCTCGGGAACGGTCCAACCCAGTTCTTTTACCAGGGTGCGAACTACACGATCGTGCGCTCGTTCGCCGATCCCGATGCCGACCTGCGAATCTTCGAAGTGGCCGAGACCTTTCCAGTCTACGCACCGCTCTACAGCCGGACCGACGAGATCGGAAAGCATCTCGTGGTAATCGGGCGAGGAACGCAGCGCGGGGTGGAGAGGATCGTCAATGGACAACTGGTCGGGTGGAATTGGGGAGGGAACGATTCGGTCCAGCGGTGGGGTGAGAATGAAGTGGCGAGCATCGTGGGGGGCACACTCTATGTGCTCTTCGATCAAGCCAGCTGGCCGCAGGAGGCTCATATTTCCGGAGGCGATTCCGGTGGCGCCGTTTTTATCAGCGATGGCGGCGTCTGGAAACTTGCCGGGATCAATTCCGACGTTGACCGGTTCGCTTCCGGTCCTGACGGCGGTGGACCCTACAACTGTTCCATGTTCGACGAACGCGGATCCTACCGGTCGGATGGCACGCTGGTCACCGGACCTGCGCCCGTGCCGTCCGGCTTCTACGCCGCCCGTATCTCGTCGCGAATCGCCTGGATCAATAGCATTATTGGCAATACCGATCCGGGACTCGCCAACATCTCCGCGCGCGTGACGGTGGGAACCGGGGAGCGGGTTTGCATCGGTGGCTTCATCATTCAAGGCCAATCCAAGCGCGTCGCCATCCGCGGTCTCGGGCCGTCCATTCAGGTGGGCGGCGTTCCCGTGCCGGGGACGATCGGCGATCCTTTGCTTGAAGTGCACAATGCAGCCGGCGCCGTTATTTTTTTTAACGACAACTGGCGCACTTCACAGGCGGCCGAGATTCAAAACAGCGGCCTGGCGCCCGGAAACGATCGCGAAGCCGCGGTCATCGCGACCTTGTCGGCCGGGAATTACACGGCAGTTCTGCGCGACATCAATGGAAGTACCGGGATCGGCTTGATTGAAGTTTATGATCTGGATCCGCGCGGCAATTCACGGCTCCTCAATCTTTCCGCTCGCGCGTACGCTGGCGCCAATGACGACGTGCTGATCGGCGGGCTGATTGTGCAGAGCGTTCCCAGGCGATTATTGTTGCGCGCCCTCGGACCCGAGCTCGCTGCCTCCGGCCTAAGCGGCGAGCTAAGTAATCCGATGCTGGAGCTGCACGATTTCAACGGCGCTACTCTCGCCACCAACGACGACTGGCGAGACGCGCCGAATAGTTCTGAGATTTCCGCGACGGGATTGGCTCCAATCGACGACCGCGAGTCAGCGATCCTTGCGATCTTTGGTCCCGGCACATACACCGCGATTGTGCGCGGGTTGGGGGGCACCGGCGTAGGCCTGCTGGAGACTTACCTGATTAATTAACAACCACCTAATACCGGACCGCGGACGAAGGTGGTGGCGTTGTAGCTGAAGCAGGCCTGTGAGAGGTCGCCTTTACTTCCAGCGAATCGGGATTTGGCTTGGAGTCCGGAGCTCTGGCGTCAGCCCGCAAAACCAACATTGTCGTATGAACGAGGAGACTAAGAACAAGTCCAGCCGTGAACCAGAAGCCGACGAGATAACGGATTGATCGCTCGGCAAAATCGAAGAGGCCGGGCGGCTTGTCCTTATGCATGCCCAACCATGGCAGACCCCGCTGGCGATCGCAAGCCACCGCCGTGTAAGTGTGTTACGGCGATTTCTGCTCAGCCGCTACAGCAGCAGCGAAGCCGTCGGGGGCCGATAAATCATGCAGGAGCCAGTCTCGCGCGATCTCGCCTTCCAGGGTGGTGCGCAAGGTGAGAGATGGTTGCGGAGCGGCTGCGTCCAGGGCTACTTCGGTGCGAATCAGTTGTTCCAAAAGACCCTGGCCCCTCGCCTTGGCGTAGGCTTCTTTGCGCGTCCAGGCCCGCAGAAAGGCCGGGTCACGTGCCGTCTCCGGCAGCGCTTGCCAGATCGCGAGCTCGCGCGCGGAAAGCACGCGCGCGGCGAGTCCGGCCAGGCCGTCGACATCGCGCTTGAGGCGGATAGCGGATTCAAGATCAATTCCAACTTCGCAATTCCACGCCAGCGCAAACATCGCCCAACCGGCTGAGTGGGAGAGATTGAAGCAGAGTGTCCGGCCCTGAAAAAAGGTGCGGGAGATAGCCGGCTTGCCATGCAGGCCATATTCGAAAACAAGCGCAGAGGCCGGCTTGCCTAAGGCGTCGCCGAGCAGACGGCGGAGAAGACCACGTGAGGCAACGTAATTCCGCCGGTCCCGCTCGAAATGAAACCGCGCGGCGCGCGCGTGTTCCGCAACATCAAGCAAAGCGCTCAGCTCTCCAAGTTCCACAAGCGGGAGGGCCTCTAGATGTGCGCTCCAGATTTGGACACCGCTGAGCGGACTTTCCGGTGATTGGAAGAGAAACGAAGACATGGAGCAAAAATATCTCTAGAAAAAATTCGTGAAGCCCGATTCTTCCGCGATCACTGCGACCCTGGTAACGTCGTCCGTTTTCCGCTTCGGAGTTCGCCGCTGAATCAAGGGCGTGGGGCAGACTTCTCGTCGTGCGGCTGAGGGCTCGCGGCCACGCTTTGCAGGCAGCTCTCGATTGTTTGCGCGAGCGTATCGACGTGCGCCGTGATGCACTCGAGATGGCTGCCTATTAAAGGATGCACCTTAACCTCTGGCGCGAGCCCCTGCCATTCCGCCGAAAGATTCCGGCCTCGGCGCACGACATCGTCGGAAAGGAGCAATGCCACCGGCCCGTGATAGGGCCGCGGCTGGTAATGCGCTGAGGCCCAGAGAAACGCCGAGGGCACGTCGTGCTCACGCCGCCGCGGGACACTTGATTCCGGTGGACTGACTGATTGTTCGGACCCGCGCCGGAAACGCGGACGCAACATCTCGTAGGCGCGGACGAGTCGACCGGAAACGCGGCGCAGGACTACGCGGGCCTGGGCCTGCACATTTAGTCCGTACCATCGAATGAGGCGCCCGCGCCACAGGACCCAACGCCCGAAGTGATCGACCTTTGCGTGATCGTCCCAGCGAAAGAGCCCGCCGAAGGCTCCGGCCAGTGAACGTAGCGCGCGCAACACTTTGTCCTCCAGCGCCGCATCGATAACCAGCAGCATTTCGACCGACTCGCCACTGGCTTCGATTTGCTGCGCCAGCTCGTAGGCCACCAAACCCCCGATACAAAAACCCCCGATGACATAAGGTCCCTTTGGGCGAACGGCACGCAACGCGGTCAGATGCGCGGCAGCCATTTCCTCGATGCTTGGGGCTGCGGGGAGCAGGCGGATATCCTGGGGTGGGAGCACATAAAAGGGCTGGTCGGGTCCCAAAGCGCGGGAGAGCTTCAGGCTGTAGAATCCGCCGCCGGAGAGATCACCGTGCAGGTAGAAAAACGGTGTACGGGTGCCGGCATCGTTGACCCGAAGGAGAGTCGGCGATTCGTCGATCACCTCGCGCGCGATCGCGCCGGCGAGATGCTCCACGTTCGGATTGCGAAAGAGAGCGGACGGAAGAATGACTTTGCCGCACGCGAGTTCCGCGCGTTGCAACATCCGCATCGCCAGAAGCGAATTGCCGCCGAGCTCGAAAAAATCATCCCGGATGCCGATGCCGCGGACACCGAGGACGTCTTCCCAAATAGCGATTAACTGCAGCTGAAGTCCGAGATACGGCCGCACAGGTTCCGCTTCGACGACCTCGCCTTGGGGCGGCGCAGGCAGAGCCGCTCGATCGAGCTGGCCGTGCGTGGCAGACAATGGAATCTCCTTGAGCGGAATGAACAGAGCAGGCACCGCTTGATGCGGCAGACCTTGCTCCTGCAAAAATTGGCGCAATGCATCGTCACCCGGCAACGGCCCGCCAGCGAGATCCGGCAGGAGATAGGCAATGAAGCGCGAGCCCGGCTCCGCGCCGGCCGGTCGAACAAGTGCGTGTCGAACACTCGGCAGCGCGCAGAGCGCCATCTCAACGCGACGTGGATCGAGGCGAAATCCGCGCGCGTAACTTTGTTCATCGGCGAGGCCCAGGCGATCGATCGATCCATCATGCAACCACCGCGCGAGGTGGCCTGTAGCAGCGGGTTCTCCCGCGCCGTCAGTTACGAAGAGTTCGCCAATCACGCCCAGCGGCATCGGTTGGCCGGAACGCGCGTCAAGCACACGAAGGCGTCCGGCAATTGACGGCAAGGGCTGGCCATCCAATGCGATTGTCCCACCGGCTGCTTCCAGAACCGTCCGACTGCAAACACGCACCGCGCCGTTTTCTGTCTGGGCGGCAATCCGCCCGAAGGTGCCATCACTCGGATCACCCTCGGTCGCAATCACGAGGCGTAATTTAGCGGGCTTGCGGACCTTGCGAGAATCGATGGCGGCTGCGAGACGATTCCAAGTCGCCGCGGGCAGGCATGCCACCGAAATGTTTTCGGCCTCCAACCACGCTGCGAGGGTCGCCGGAGGGTCCGAGAGGAGTTCGGGGGTAGGGTAGACGAGCAACGCGTTCGCAAGAAGTGCCGCGCCGATTTCTTCCGTCGCCGCCGCACCGGGCAGGGAGCAGGAGGCCATGCGCTCGCGTTCATAAAGGCCGGCGCATTCGCGCAGAGCGAGAGAGGCAGCGGCGATCGCGGCATCGACTTCAGGAGATCTCGCGACGACCAGAGGGGGAGGCGTGTCGACACGGGCACGCCAATGCGCCACCCAGGCCGCTGCCTGATCCAGGTCCGACGGAACGCGATCGCTCTTGTCAGCATTTCGCGCGCTTTCCATGCGCGCCAGAAGTTCGGCACAACTCAGTTCGCGGCGGCCATGCCGGGCGGCGACGGCGTCGGGTTTCTCCATCACGCGCTCAACGAGTGGTGCACGTATATCGAGGGGAGCGAGCGTGGTCGTGGAAACATCGCCCAGTTCCAGTCCAAGATTTCGCTTCTCGCTCTGCGTCAGCAACGGCAGCTCAGAAATCGGTTTTGCCGGATCGGCGACGGCGTTTTGCAGCAACGTCTCGTAGTGTCCCAGCATCCGATCGATTGTTTCCGCATCGAAGAGAGCGGTGTTGTATTCGAACTCGAGACGCAGGCCATTTGAATCTTCGAGAACGGCGGCGCTCAGTTCGTAAACGGTCCCCGCGCTCACGGCCGCGACGGGCTCAATCGTTAGGCCCTCCGGCAGATTTGTCTCCTGCGGCAAGCCGGAATCGTACTGAAAATTCACCTGGAGCCGCGCTGCCTGGAATTCGTCGAGCAACGATTCGAACGGAATATCCTGATTAGAGAATGCTTCGAGCGCGACGCGGCGGACACGGCTGAGCAGCTCGCGGAAAGTCGGGTCGCCCTGCAAATCGGCGCGCAAGAGCAACGGGTTCACGAAAAGGCCGATGAGCGACTCAAACTCGCGGCGCTCGCGATTTGCGCTGGGCGAGGTAACGAGAAAATCGGTCTTGCCGGTGTAGCGGTGGAGGAGGACCTGAAAGGTCGCGAAGAAAATCATGAAAGGACTGGCATTCTCTCCGGCTCCCAGCGCCTTTGCCGCACGGGCAAGCTCCGGCGAAAGCAGACGCGAACGGATGTTGGCGGCAATGTTCGGGTTGGCGAGCCGCGGATGATCAAGCGGAAGGTCGAGACCGGGCAGATCGCCGGCAAGCTTCTGGCGCCAATAGGCGCGTTGCGCAGCGAAGTCGTCGGCCTCCAGTCGTGCCTGCTGCCAGTCGGCGTAATCAGCGAACTGGATGGTCAGCTCCGGGAGGAGTGACGGTTCGCCCTGGAGAAAAGCGGTGTAGATCGCGCACAGATCGCGCGTGAGAATTCCATTACTCCAGCCATCGGAAACGATATGATGGACGGTGAGCGCGAGCAGATGTTCCAGCGGCGCGAGGTACACGAGCCGCCCGCGCACGAGCGGACCATTCCGGAGATCAAGCGGGAGTTTCGTCTCCTCCTGAATCAGCTGGGCTTCAAGATCAGCGGGGCTTGCCCCGTGGAAATCGCTTGCGTTGAGAGTCGGCAAATCGAGCACCAGACTCGGAGCGATAAGCTGGCGGAGCTGCCCCCGTTCGCTTTCAAAAGTCGTGCGGAGCGCCTCGTGGCGGGCGATGACTTCATTCAGCGCCCGCCCGAGCACAGCCTGATCGAGCGGCCCGTGCCAGCGCAGCGCGAGGCACATATTGAGCGTTGGGTTGCCGCCCGGTTGCAGCTGATCGAGCAGCCAAAAGCGCCGCTGTGCGGGCGTGGCGGAAAAAACAAAGACGCTCGCCGCTTCCGTTGCCGCCCCGTCGCCTTCGCTATCGTTCTCCGATGCAATCGGCCCGGGCGCCAGAGCATGGTCCGAGCTCATGTCGCGCGGCGCACGCGCCGAGACTCCCGGTTGACCGGAACAACGGACGTTAGGGACCGCGAAGCTGTGGGCATAGGACTGGTTCGCGCAGCCGACGAGGGGTCCGATGCCGCCCCGGCGCCGGCGGCGCCGATTCCTCCGATCCAGCGCGCTACGGCAGCGGGCAAATTTTTTTCCAAGAGGTCCGCCATTCGCGCCACCGTTGGCGCTTCGAAGACAATCGCAAGCGCCAGGTGCTCGGCCAGCGCTTCGCGCAATTGGTTGACGAGACGCAGACCCAAAAGCGAGTGGCCGCCCAGATCGAAAAAATTATCCGTTCTGCCGACACGTTCCACGCCGAGCACGTCCGTCCAGATCGCCGCTATCTTTTCTTCGAGCGGTGTCTGCGGTGCTGCAAAATTGTCTGTCGGTGTCGTGGAATACGGCGCCGGCAGTGCCTTGCGGTCGAGCTTGCCATTTGGTGTGCGAGGTAGCGCAGGCAACGCGACAATCGCCGACGGCACGAGGTACTCCGGCAGCGACTTCTTCAGCGCGGCGATCAGCGTCGACTGGTCTAACTCGACCGGCGCGCCTTGCTTGCGCACGACATAGGCAACGAGCCGCTTTTCCCCGGGCGTGTCTTCCCGCACGATGACCGCGCTGTCGAGCACGTCCGGCTGCCGCTTGAGCGCAGTTTCAATTTCACCCGGCTCGATGCGGTAACCGCGGAGCTTGATCTGATTGTCGGCCCGTCCGAGGAACTCAATGACGCCGTCGCCGCGCCAGCGCGCGAGATCGCCTGTCTGGTAGAGTCGCGCGCCGGGCTCGGTGCTGAATGGGTCGGCGATAAATTTTTCGGCGGTCAATTCATCGCGCCGCCAGTAGCCGCGGGCGAGTCCGTCGCCGCCGATAAACAACTCGCCGCTTACGCCGACGGGAACAGCCTGGCGGTTTGCGTCCAGGATGTAAGCCGTGGTGTTTGCGATCGGTTGGCCGATCGGAATCGCGCTATCGAGCCGCGCATCCGGCGCGATCGTGTGGCAGCAGGCGAACGTCGTGCTCTCCGTCGGGCCGTAGCCATTGATAAGGCGCGTGTTTTTCAATTCGTGCAAAGCCTTGCGAACGTGCGGCACGGAAAGTACGTCTCCACCCGCCAGCAGTTGGCGAAGCGGAAGCAAATCGCGCGGCCGCTCATCAACCATGGCGTTAAAGAGACCGGACGTAAGCCACAACGTCTTGATGCCGTGCTCAGTGATAGCCCGCCCGATTTCCGCGAGGGTCGGCGGAGCGGGCGGCATCACGACCAGCTTGCCGCCGTTCAAAAGCGGGCCCCAAATCTCAAAGGTCGACGCGTCGAAGGAAATGGGCGCGAGCTGCAAGAACGTCTCGTTAGGCGAGAAAGAGGTGTAGCTCGTTTCCCGGACCAGCCTCACGACTGCGCGATGCGGCACCGCCACGCCTTTTGGCGTGCCGGTCGAGCCGGAGGTGTACATTACGTAAGCGAGATCTTCGGCGCGAACGCTGTTCTCGAGGTTCCTGTCGTCTTCCTCGGCGAAACCTTCCGCCTTCACGCAGAGCAACTGTGCCGTCTGCGCTTCGCGCGTTCCACCGCTCGTCATCCGTTCTTGCGTGAGGATCACCGGCATTTGCGTGTCGTCGATCATCAGCGCGAGACGCTCGGCTGGATAAGACGGATCGAGCGGAACGTAAGCGCCACCGGCTTTGAGAATGGCCAGAAGCGCAATCACCATTTCAGGCGAGCGCTCCATCCAAACGCCGACGGGCACGTCGCGCTTGATGTCGAGTTTTTGTAATCGTCGCGCGAGCCGATTGGCATGGCGATTCAAAGCATCATAACTCAGTTGCGTGTCTTGGAAGACGAGCGCGATCGCCGCCGGCGTGCGCTGCGCTTGCTCCTCGAAGACCTTGTGAATCGCCGAGTCGCGCGGGTAATCGGTCTTTGTGCCGTTCCATTCGGCCGGCGTTTTTTCCGATTGGGCGGCGTGACGCCAAACTGCCGCCGTAAGATCGCGAACGCTTTGGCTCGGTGCGGCGACGATACGGTCGAGCAGCTCCAGCCAGCGCGATTTCAAGAGCTTGATCGTTTCGCGCTCGAAGAGGTCGGTGTTGTAAATGAATTGGCCGTTGAACCCTTCCGCGCGATCGTCCAAGCCCAGCTGGAGGTCGAACTTCACCGTGCCGGGATCGACATCCATGTGCGTGAAGGCCCAGCCTTTTTTGAGCGGTTCCAACGGCGGCTCCACGACGATCAGCGCCTGGACCAGCGGCGGGCGGCTCGGATCGCGCTTTCCCGTTAACCTTTGTACGAGCAGCTCAAAGGGGACTTCATCATGAGAGAGAGCGCCCAAGGTCGCGTTTCGCGTGCGGGCCAAGAGATCGGTAAACGGAAGTTCTTTCGAGAAGGCGCAACGAATCGCGACCGTGTTCAAAAAACAGCCAAGCAGACTCATTGTCTCCTCGTGATGGCGGCCACTGCTGACCCCTCCGACGACGATGTCCTCCTGGCCGGTGTCGCCATGCAACAAGGCCATGAACGCAGCGGTCATGGTCATGAAAAGAGTCGCGCCTTGTTCCTGGCTCAAAGCCTTCAGCGCCGACGTCGTTGCTGGTGAAATCTGAAAGATCTCAATGGCGCCGGCATAAGTCTGGGTGGCGGGCCGGGGATGATCCGTTTTTAGTTCGAGGACCGGCAGGTCGTCGCACACGGTTTGCCAATACGAAAACTGCTCGGGCGGAATCTCCCTGATCGATTCTCTCTGCCAGACCGCGTAATCGGAATACTGAATCGGCAATTCGCTGAGCGTCGGCGATTTGTTTTTAGCGAAGGCCTCGTACGCAGTCAGGAGTTCGGGCAAGAGGACGCGGTAAAGCGACACGCCGTCGAAAATGATGTGATGCAACGTCAGGAAGAAACGGTATTCAGCATCTGCCAGGCGGACCAGTCGCAGCCGGTACATTGGACCACGCGCGAGATCGAACGGCTGGCCGACATCCTCCGTCGCGAGGCGAAGCGCTTCCTGTTCGGCTTGCGGATGCGCGCGCAAGTCGGTGAACGGAATCTCGATGTGCACCGGACTTGGCTGGACGATCTGGACTACCTGATCGCCTTCCCATTGAAAAGTCGTTCGCCAGGCCTCATGCCGCCGAACGATTTCGGCGAAACTGCGTTCCAAAACTGAAACGTCCAGTTCGCCGTGCCGATGGATCGTGATCGGTTCGTTATAAATCAGATAGCGGCCGGCCAGTTGCGAGTGCAGCCACATTTGCTGCTGGCTATAGGAGAGGGGAGCGGGACCTGATTTTTTTCGCCTCGGAATCGTAGCCGGCTTCGCATCACTCGGAGCCAATCCGCCGCGAAGGTATCGCTGCAACAGAGTCTGCCGCGCCTCCGAAAGCCCGACCGTCGCTTTCTCGTTAGGCTGCATTTAATTTGTTGAGAAAGTTACCGGCAGCGCGGTCAATCCGCGCAAGCCCGAGTTGTTGCGCCAAGTTAGCGGGCCCGGCGCGGCTGCCAGCTTGGGCAGACGCCGCAGGATCGTTTCAAAGGCAATTTGTCCTTCCATTCGCGCGAGCGGCGCGCCGAAACAAAAGTGACTCGACCATCCAAAGGCCAGGTGCTTGTTGTCCGAACGGTCCAGGATGAGCTGATCTGGATCGGGAAAGCGCTCGGGATCGCGGTTCGCGGCGGCCATGATCGCCATGACCGCCTGTCCTTTGCGAATTTGTTTGTCGCCTATTTGCACGTCCTCCCGTGCGATCCGTCCCGTGTGCTGACTGGGACTTTCGTATCTGAGAAGCTCTTCCACTGCCGAAGGAATCAGACTCCGATCGTCTCGCAATTGGGCGAGTTGTTCGGGATTGCGCATCAAAGTGAGCAAGCCATTCCCGATCAGGTTCGTCGTTGTTTCCTGCCCACCGACCATGGTCACAATGCAGTTAGCGACGATTTCCTCGTCGGTCAGCCGATCACCATCAATCTCGGCCGTCATGAAGGCGTGAATCAATCCCTCCCGAGGGTGTTCGCGCGACTTCTCAATCGCCGCTTGGAAATAGTCGGTCAGATTATTGGTGCTCTCGAGAACTCGCGGAATGCGGTCGGGGTTATGCTGGAAATTACCGAGCATCTCCGCGAAATCTGCCGACCATGTTTTTAGATCGGCATGATCTTCCGTCGGCACGCCAAGAATCTCGGCGGTGACGATTGCAGGCATGGGCGCGGCAAAATCCGCGATAACATCCATCCGCCCCCGTGCCTGGACCTGATCCAGCAGGTCATCGGCGATTTCCTGGATGTGCCCGCGCAAAACCTCCACTCTCCGTGGCGTGAATGCCGCGGACGCCAGGCCGCGCAGCCGCGTATGGGCCGGCGCATCCATAAAGAGCATCTGCTTCACCATTACCTTGGCGATCGGATTCAGCCCGGATAGGCCCATCGCCGTCAACTGTTCCGGAGTCGGCGTGCGGTCGGCGGAAAACGAATGCAAAACATTCAGGACATCGGGATACCGAGTCACAACCCAGGTGTGCAGAAACCGGTCCCAATGCACCGGGTCTTCGGAACGCAGCTTGTGATAGAGCGGGTAAGGATTCGCCAGGACTTCCGGTTCGAGCAGACGAACAAGACTCAGGCTCGTGTCGGATTTTGCCATTACTGGCTATCAGTACCCTTGCCTGCGGCCCCGTTCAAGGCAGCGAGCGCCGCATCTACTTCCGCTTCCGTCATCGCACCGAGTTGGCGCGTCAACGCCTGCTCTATCTTCGTCGAAAGCTCGGCCACCGTCGGAGCGTCGAAGACATCGAGCAACTTCAATTCCGCCCCAAAGACGCCGCGAACTCGCGCGACGACTTGCGCGCCGAGGAGCGAGTGCGCGCCAAGATGGAAGAAATCATCGTCCATGCTCACGCGGGACACTTTGAGGACTTCCATTATGATTCCCGCGAGAGCTTCTTCCACAGGCGTGCGAGGGGCAATGAACGCGCCGTTCCGCGAGCCGTTCTCAACGCTCGGACGGGGCAGTGCCGCGCGATCAACTTTTCCGTTGCGCGTCAACGGCAGCGACTCCATCCAAACAAATGCGGCCGGTTCCATATAGTCTGGCAACCGCTCCCGGATTAGTTCCCGAAGGCTTTGCTCGTCCCGCTGCGCTCCCGTGACCGGAACGATGTATGCGACCAGCCGCTTCTCACCGGGGACGTCCTCCCGGGCAGTCACAACGCTGGCCTGGACCGAAGGATGTTCGTTGAGGAGGGCGTTGATCTCGTTCAACTCAATCCGGTAACCACGAATCTTGATCTGATCATCGATTCGCCCGAGGAATGCGATCTCGCCGTTGGCGAGAGCACGTCCGAGATCGCCGGTTCGATACAATCGACCGCCTTCGATGTTAAAGGGATCGGCAACGAACCGTTCGGCGGTGAGGTCCGGCCGGTTCCGGTAACCGCGGGCCACGCCCTCGCCGCCAATGTAAATTTCGCCCGGAACACCTTGGGGAACTGCACGGAGCTGCTCGTCCAGGATGTGGATGCGGACGTTGTCGATTGGAAGTCCTATGGGTGGCAAACCGTGACGAGGGCTGTCCGCGGCGATCACTGCCGAGGTGGCGACAACCGTGCACTCGGTCGGCCCGTAGTTATTGACGAGCGAAAAAGGTAGTCCAGCCGGTGGGTAACGGTGGAGGGTGTCCGCCCCGGTGAGGAGAAACCGCAATGCGCCTCCCGCTGGCCAGGGCAGCGCGATCAGTTGCTCGGCCATCGCGGTGGGGACAAAGCTGATCGTGATTTGATGGCAGACCAGCCAGTCCCGCAGCGACTCAGCTGACAATCGGGTCAACCCATCCGGCAAATACAAGGCGGAGCCGACCGCCAGGGACGGCCAAATTTCCCAAACCGCCGCATCGAATCCAACGCCTGACTGGAAGGTCGCGCGGGTGGAAGAATCGAGATCGAAGGCGCTAACGTGCCAGAAGACAAGGTTCGACAAATTGCGATGCGTGATTTCGACGCCTTTCGGCCGTCCGGTCGAACCCGAGGTGTAAATGACGTAGGCCAGACTATCGATCCCCGGTCTCACTTCGGGCAAGTGAGCCGGCTGCTGGTCGATCGCGCTCTTTTCCGCATCAAGAGCGACTATTCTCGCGTCCAAGTCCGCGAATCGGTCAGCGAAGTTCCCCTGCGTCACTAAAAGGCGGATGGCCGCATCTTTCACGATGAAGCGCAATCGCTCCGCGGGATGCGCCGAATCCATTGGCAGATACGCCGCCCCACATTGCATGATGGCCAGAGCCGCGACGACAAATTGCGGCGATCGTTCGACACAGAGGCCGACGAGAACTTCCGGCCCGGCTCCGAGCGACCGGAGATAATTGGCCAGTTGGGACGCACGAAGCTCTAATTCGGCGTAGGTCAGCTCTTCGGAGCCCATCGCCAGCGCAATCCTGTCGGGGTTCAGCCTTGCCTGGGCAGCAATCATCCGCGGCACCAGTTGCTCGAAAGAGCGAGCCGGCCGGCCGGGACCACTCGCCGGTGATTGCGAAACTGCATGGGCCGCGGGCGATGAGGCGTTCCTCTCTTTGTTGATCAGCATTGCGTTATTCTGTTGCGCCATTCTCACTTTAAACGCCCCGGTCAGGCACAGAAAGCAGTATTCCCGCCTTCAGCCGAAGATGCGAAACTTCTTTCCTGCCGCCCTGTCTTTTCTTTTCGGGTTCAATTCCAGTAGCGGCATCCGTGCCGTGGACCGGTCGGATCGTCGGTGAAACGCGAGATCGTCCATACCCGCAAAGTTCGCGCCAATTTTCTCCTTTCGGCCTCGTCCATCAGGTGGCGGGCTGGAAAGTTCGGAATCCGCGATAACTCAAGACCATGTTGAGCAAGAGATTCGGCACAGCGGAGATCAGGTTGAAGATCAGCACCTGCCTCACGTTCGAGAAATCCGTGAAGGGAATAAGCGCGATTTGGGTCGCAAGCGTAAGAGGAATGTAAAGCCAGGCTCCGGCCACCCACGCCTTCGATGCGTTCAGGAACCAGAGGGTCCCGGTCAGCATATTCATGACGGTGCCTGCAATCATGAGAAGGAGTTCGCGCTGCAAATGTGAGTATTTGTCCCCGAGGATGAAGAGAAACTGGTTGGGAAAAAAAGCCGCCGCGGCGATCACCGCCGCGCAGCAGCCAGCGACGCCGCCGACGATCCCGAAGTATTGCAGCCGCAATCTGGCCGGGCTCTGACAACGCGCGAACGCCGGCACGAAGATGTTCGTGAGCAACTGGCCCAGGACCGCGAAAATCATCGCCAAACGTCCCAGCGCACCCACCTCAGCCACCGAGGTGGCGCGGTTACCAAAAAAGCTGATCAGAAACACCGTGATCTGGCCTTGCAGACAGTAGAAAACGGCGTTCGCCGCCTGGTTCTTGATGAAACCGACCATCGCGGCACGATCGTCGGCGTTCTCTGGCGCCTTGAGATCGATCACGCGGGCGGCATATCTGCGGAGCAACCAATACTGAAGAAGGAACGCCATCGAGCTGACCAGAACGGCCACCCCTGCATTTAGAAAAAGGAACGCGCAGGCGACCAGCACGATGAGCCGGGCGAGCGCGCCCGCGAGATCGATCTTCTGGATCTGCGAAACGTCCGAACGCAGTCGTGGCACCACCCCCAGAACCCCGAGAGAAAACTGAGCAAACAGCCCAAGGACAATCGCCCCGATGAGAAACGCCGCATAAGGACTGGACGCTCCGTTTCGCGTGAGCAGCCAATAGAGAATCGGACCAACTACGACGATGGCGGCGCCGCCAAGCCTGCGGCGAAAATTGTTTGCCGTGGTGATGAGCTGCCCAAAGCGATGGCGGTCCTGCCAGACGCGGCCCCCGATGGAAACGAGGCCGATGCTGATGCCCATGTCGGCGAGCACATTGATCGTGCCTTGCATCGCGTTGGCGATCGTGAAATAGGCGTACTCGCTTTGATCGAGCCAGCGCACGAGCAGAATGCCGCTGGCAAACCCGACCACCTGGACCACCACCTGAACGAAGGCGAAGTTGCCGACGATTCTGGCGCGCTGGAGCGCACGCCGGATGACGGGCGTCGTCGCCTCATTTAAAAGCGGTCGTGAAATCGGGCCGAAGAAACTCATTGGTTTAGGAGAAAGCGCTGCACGACCGAGAAGGTAGCGTCCGCGATGCCAAATGCGCCAGCTTTGAACTGTGTTCGAACGATGTGAGGAGTCGTCGTGCACTCCAGCACTGCAAACGATCCTTCCACCTCGGAGAACCGCCTCGGTGTGAGGCTTCAAACTTGGCTCCAGAGGTAGGATTCGAACCTACGACCAATCGGTTAACAGCCGACCGCTCTACCACTGAGCTACTCTGGATCGTTGTGCCCGGAAGGGGCGTATAGTTTGCCCACGCGCGTTTCGGCGGCAAGTGTTCTTTCCGCGAGGAAAATGAAATACGCGAAGACCAATTCGAGGAATTGGTTGCGGGGGCGGGATTTGAACCCGCGGCCTTCAGGTTATGAGCCTGACGAGCTACCAGGCTGCTCCACCCCGCGTCTTGGGCCTGATTATGCAGCATCGAGTGGCGAACGCAACTGCAAACAGCCCGCGCGTGATTTACTTTCGCCGTCGAAAGGAATCGTATTCTTTTGTGAAAACGAAATCGGCGCCGAGAAGTCATTTAGCCAAGATCCTTGTCGGCACGGCGAGTTGGTCGGATCCGGGATTTGTCGAGCATTGGTATCCGAAAAAGATGCCGGCGGGGGATCGCCTCGCGTGGTATGCGCAACATTTTGAGATGGTCGAGGTCAACTCGACGTTCTACGCAGCGCCCGATGCGCGCATGGTCGAGCGCTGGTGCCGAAGCACTCCGGACGGATTCACGTTCGATGTGAAGCTTCATCAACTGCTCTCCAGACATTCCACCAACGTGAAATTGTTGCCGCCGGCACTGCAACGCGGCGCTCCAATCGACGCGAAAGGCAGAGTGAAGCTCACTTCGGAAATGGAACGGGCGATGATCGAACAGTTTCGGAAGTCGATCGAAATCTTGCGCGGTTCCGGCAAACTGGGCGCGCTGCTCTTGCAATTGTCGCCCGCGTTCTCACCGAAAATGCACAAGCTGAGCGAACTCGACGACTTGTTAGGCGCGCTCGGCCAGTATCGGATCGCCATCGAACTTCGGAACCGAAATTGGGCGGAGGGCGAACAATTGAAAGCGACTCTGGATTTTCTCCGCGCGCATTCGGCCGCGTTTGTCCTGGTCGACGCGCCGGCGGAAAAACATTTCACGATCATGCCGCCGGACCTGAATGAAATTACCACTCCTCAACTCGCTTATTTGCGGCTGCACGGCCGCGATGCCCGAGCCTACACCACCGGCAAGACGGTGGCGGCGCGTTTCAATTACGATTACGGCGACGACGAAATCGGAGAGGTCGCGCAACGCGCGCGCGCGCTGGCGGAGGAAGCGAAGGAAGTGCACGTCGTTTTCAACAACAACGCGCTCGACTACGCGCCCCACGCGGCTGCGCGGATGCGCGTGGCGCTCGGCCAAATGGTTGCGGACACGCGCCGGCAAATCGAGTTATTCTAGGAAATGCCGCATCGCCGTTCTGACGACACGCCGCGGGAGGAGGCGAAGGGCGGCCAGGCAGCCAGGCCCAATCCATGGCAGCGGCTGAAACGCTGGCTTCAGGCGCATCATCTGACGTTGATGACGCTCCCGGACACGCCGCACTCAATCGCGCTCGGCTCAGCCATTGGGATGTTTTTCGGTTTCACGCCGCTCTTCGGGATGAAGACATTGCTCTCGATCCTGGGTGCCTGGTTGTGCAAGGGAAATTGGAAGGCTGCCGTCATTACCGTAACGCTGCACGATTTACTCCTGCCGTTCGTCCCGGCGATCTTCTTCTGGCAATACCGGATGGGGATGTGGGTCTTGTACGGCCGCATGCCGCAACGTCCCGGATTTCGGCACGTGGCGCTCCGTGACTACATGGAGTGGACGACGTTTCTGACCGTCGGCCGGCCACTCCTGGTGGGATCGCTCTTCCTCGCGCTGCCCGCGGCAGTCGTTGTCTATTTCGGTTTGCGTGCGGTGCTCATTCGCGCACGCGAAAAGCGCACGTCGGAGTAAGAAACGAAGCCCCCAGCCAGCCCGATAAAGTGAACGGCTAAAAACGGCTGGTCGGTCGGTGTCGCGCAGGCTAGCCTCTGGTCATGAAATCCAAAACTCTTGCACTGGCCGTGGCGTTCGCGCTCGCGCTGCCGTTTCTTGCTCAAGCAAAGACGCTGAAATTCCCGAAGGAGGATCCTGAATTTTCCGTCACGTTCGCGGACGACTGGACAGCGGAGATTACCGATTCAGGCATCATCACCGCCCAACCGAAAGGAGCGGCCTATTCGGTCAGCATATTCCCAGTCGCAGCGAAGACGGCGGCTGACGCCGTTCAAGAAACGCTCAAAGAAGTCGCAGCGAGATTTTCCGATGTTAAGGCGAGCAAGCCTTCGGAATTCAAGACCGCCAACGGCATACAATTTACGGAGGGCGACTACACGGCAAAAGACAAAGGGGCGGATCGGGCCCTGGCGATTCTCGCTTTTAGCCCGGGTGGAAAACGCTATTACGCTCTCTTTCAAGCCGGAACGCCGGAGGCTGACAAAGAATATACACCGGCGATCGTTACGGCCGTGAAATCGATCAAGGCGATCAAGGCGAGCGACGACGATTGAGCGAACATCGACGAAAGCAATTGGCAGCGCATACGGGGATCGAACCCGTGCACCAGCCTTGAGAGGGCTGTGTCCTAGCCACTAGACGAATGCGCCGTCGTGCTGTTTCGGCAAAAATGCTAGCGGCAAATCCGATGTTCGGCAAGCGCCGGCTCGGTCGACGACGAGTCGTTAGGCCAGGCCGGCCGATTAACGCCCGGGGCTCGTTCGTGGCGTAGATTCCGGGCGGACGCGCGGTTGCGCCAGGCTGCCGAGGATCGCGGCTTTTTTCGCGTCGAGGTAACTTTTTATCTCTGGGCTGGAAGCGAGCGCCTGCATATGGGCGTAGTAAATATTGTAATAGGCGCGGAGCCGAACACGTTTTTCGAGATCCGTTTTGGCGGTTGTCGTTGCGGCCTTCGCCGCCACCACTTCGGGATCATGCGCAACGCGGTTTTGCAATTGTCGCCATTCCACGTGGAGCCGGTACTCTTCCGCTTCCTTGGCCAGAGGCGATTTCTGGAACGCGGTATCGAGCTCGGAGAGCGAGGGCGCGTTCTTGGGTAGGGCCGGGATTGCCGCGGGGCGATGTATCGTTGGTGACGAATCCGGCACGAGCGTCGGCGGTTCTACCGACATGGGAATTTCCGGTATGTTGAGCTGCGGACGCGATCCCGAGGAGGGCGTCGCCGTCGGGCTTGGTGTTTCAGTTTTCGCCGGCAAGGGCGGTTCCTGCGCGTGAAGCAACGCGAATGGAACAGACAAGGCGATTGAAACGATCGCCAAAAGAAATTTCATCCAATTCATTTGACGGTGGTCGGGGTGACAGGATTTGAACCTGCGACCTCCTGGTCCCAAACCAGGCGCTCTACCAAGCTAAGCTACACCCCGTCTGACGCGCGTGACTTAACACGCTCCCGCTCGCGGCGCATCCAGAATCTTGGCGCCGCGTCATCCTCGCATTCCGCAGTTCATTTCACCGGCAAGCTCTCTCAACGACTAAGGCACATAAATTTCGCGGAAATAAGGCCTTGCGGCAGCGCCCATTCGAGAGGAAACTGCGGGGTCGATTTCGCCTCTGCGGAACGCGCGCTGCGTCCCACTTCGCCTCATGTTCAAGCACAACAAACTCAATCTATTCCTCTTCATCGTTCTCGTAGGTCTGCAAGTTCTGGGAGTCGTGGCGCTCTGGACGCGCTTCGAATGGACTTACCTGCCGATCATGTTCGCCGTCTATTTCTGGGCGGGAATCAGCACGACCCTTTACCTGCACCGATATCTGACGCACCGCGGGTTTGAAATGCCCGGCTGGTTGAAATTTTTCTTCGCGACAGGCTCGGCGGTCGCGCTTTCCGGTGATCCGGTCACGTGGGTGGGAGACCATCGCTATCACCATCTGAAATCAGATACCGACGAAGACATTCATAGTCCGCTGCACGGATTTCCCTACGCCCACATGATGTGGCTCGTGCGCAAGCCGCCAGGCTTCCGCGATAAATCGCTTCGTTACGCTGCTGATGTCCGGAAGATTTGGTACTGCCGTCTCTGGGAACGGCCGTACTTCTATGTCCTGCCACATCTGAGCGTGGCGGCGCTGTTGTATTTTACCCTGGGCGGAGTGGGTCTGCTTTGGTGCCTCTATGTCCCGATGCTCGTGGTTTACAATTTCACCTGGGCGGTAAATTCGGTCTGCCATATGCCGTCGCTGGGCTACCGCAATTTTGACACAACGGATCACAGCAAAAACAATTTCTGGATCGGGCTCGGCGCCTTCGGCGAGGGCTACCACAATAATCATCATGCCAAGCCGCGTTGCGCAGCGCATGGCTTGCGATGGTGGGAGTTTGACCTGACGCGTTGCATTATCTGGACTCTGGAGAAATGCGGCCTCGCTTGGAACGTCGTTTGGCCAAAACCAGGAGCTGAGACCGCAGTCGATCCCGTCACGGCGGATCAGGCAGGCGCTCTGCTTCTCTTCGGCGCGCAGAT
>JBEEHC010000094.1:0-12464 GCA_041167205.1 Verrucomicrobiota bacterium | reverse complement strand
GGTCATCGAGAACGCGCTGCGACATGCCGTGGGTGGTCGAATTGCCGACCGCAAACTAAGCGAGCACCTGGGCGATCCTTTCGTCTTCGACCGCGCCGGCAGCAATCTCATCTGGGTCCGAAGCTTGCGTTGGTTGAAGCCGCTCAGCAGGATCGATTTGACGCGACGCGCCCGTTTTTGGCAGGAATGGGCCGATCTGCTCGATCGTTGGAGCTCCGAAGCGTGATGGGACATTCGCATGAATAAAAAAGCAATCCTCCTTGCAGGCGGGGCCGGCACTCGTCTCTATCCGTTGACCAAAATCGTCTGCAAACAACTGCTGCCGGTATACGACAAGCCGATGATTTGCTATCCGCTCGCCACTCTGATGCTGGGCGGATTGCGGGATGTGCTGATTATCTCCACGCCAAAGGACCTGCCGATGCTTCGGGATTATCTTGGCGACGGTTCACGGCTCGGAATCCGGATCGAGTATGCCGCGCAACCAAAGCCCGAAGGAATCGCGCAGGCGTTCCTCATCGGCGCGGATTTCCTCGGCGATTCCGGCGTCTCGCTCATCCTGGGCGACAACATTTTCTACGGGAAACTGGACTTCTATCGCGAGGCGCTCGCCCTCGAGCATGGCGCCTGCATTTTTGGCTATCAGGTGCGCGATCCCGAGCGCTACGGAGTGGTGGAGTTTGGCCCTGATGGCCGTGCGCTCAGCTTGGAGGAGAAGCCGAAACATCCCAAGAGCCAGTTCGCGATCCCCGGGCTCTATGTTTACGATAACCGCGTCGTGGAATTTTGCCGGACTCTGCGGCCATCAGCTCGTGGCGAATTGGAGATCACCGATCTCAATTCGGTTTATCTCAAGCAAAAGGAGCTGCACGTGAAGTTACTCGGACGCGGGATGGCGTGGCTGGACACCGGGACTCAAGCCAGCTTGCTCGAAGCGGGAAATTACATCGCGACGATCGAGCATCGGCAAGGTCTGAAAATCGCCTGCCTGGAGGAGGTCGCGTTCCGAATGCGGTTTATTAATGAGTCAGAGCTGGAGCGAATCGTCGATGGGTTGCCGAAGGGCGAATATCGGGAATATCTGCGGCTCGTCTGCGCCGAGGGAGCGACCGCGTATCCGCCCGAGCCAGCGGCGTGACTTATTTTGGCTGCTCGCGAAAGAGATGGTTGGCGTCGGCGAGTAACTTTGTAACGGCATCCGGCGCCAGCGCATCGTAGTAGCCACGAATCACACCACGCCGATCGACCAGCACGACGCGCGTGCTGTGAACCGGCGTCCCTGTTTCGTCACTGCCGTCCGAAACGGCGAGCTTGAATCCGTCGCGCGCGAGCGCATAAATTGCGGGCCGAGAGCCAGTCAGAAAGTCCCATCGCTTCGGCTGGGCGTGTAATTTTTCCGCATAAGCCCCCAATACCTCCGGGGTATCTTTCTCCGGATCGACCGTGAAGGAGACGAGATGGATGTCAGTCTGCTCGAGCGGCTTCTGCAACTCACTCATCCGGGTGCTGATGATGGGGCATGGACCAGGGCACGTCGTGAAAATGAAATCGGCGATCCAGATTTTTCCCGCCAACTGTGCGGTGCCAAACGGCTGGGCGTTCTGATTAACGAACTCGAAAGGCGGGAGAGTGCCGTAGGACGAGATGGTGCGGTTGGTCAGCTGCTGCACCTGCGCCTGACGCAGCCAAAAAAGCAGGCCGGCGGTCACGATCGGGATGAGAATCAGGGTCGTCTTCCACGCGGTAGAACGTTTCGACACCGGGGGTGTCAGCGCGACCATCGCGGTTTCCGATTTCATGATTTGGTCAGGACGAGCGCAGCGAGCAGCAGTGGCAGGTAGACGATCGATGTAAGGAAGAGCTTGCGCGCGTCAGCGGCCGCTTGCGTGCGCAAGAATCGCATCGCGGCGAAGATGAACAATCCATTGAGGACCAGCTCTGCGGCGAGGTAGACGGAACCGACCACCCCGAGGAAAGCCGGGATTCCGCTCACGAGAAGGAGAATAATGCAAAAGAGCACGCTTTGGCTTGCGCTCCGTGTCCCGGTCTCGTCCCCCCTCGAGACCATCTGAAATCCAGCCCGCGCATAATCCTCGCGATACATCCAGGCGATGGCGAAAAAGTGGGGCAATTGCCAGAAGAAGAGAATGGCAAAAAGACTCCAAGCGCCGGGATCCAGTTGTCCCCGGGCGGCCGCCCAGCCGATCATCGGCGGCAATGCGCCGGGAATTGCGCCCACCAACGTGTTGGTGGTGCTGATTCGTTTTAGCGGCGTGTAAGCGAAGATGTAGATGACGATCGTCGCAGCTGCGAGTGCGGCACTGAGCCAGTTGCACACAAAAGCGAGATAATTTACCCCGGCGATGGCCAGCAGACTCCCGACGATGAGCGCATCTCGCGGGAGCATCCGCCCGGCGGGAATTGGTCTCGTTCTGGTCCGCTGCATGAGCGCGTCGAGCCGGCGTTCCCACCATTGATTCAGCGCAGCGGCGCCGGCCGCGGCCAGCGCAGTACCAAAAACGGCGTGAAAAAGAGCGACGTAGTTGATGGAGCCGGCTGCTCCCAAATAGAAACCGACCGCAGTAGTGAGGAGAACCAAAAGAGTCAGTCGCGCCTTCACGAGTTCGGCGAAATCCGCCCTCAAACGCCGGTGCGTTTCCGTTTCCATGGCTGTCGGCTCAGCGTTCACTGAAGGAATCGCGGCGGTTTTCATGATACGTGCATGTTTTCGGAGGCGAGGTAGCTCTGCTCAGCCGGCGCCGCTTGCGAGCTTTGCCGGAGCCGCAGGGAGATTGCCGAAATAGTGACGCCCACGGCAAGCATGATTGCGCCCAGCGCGACGTGAGCCGTCGCAATGTCAGCAGCCTTATTGCTCCAGATGACCCAGGCGCCCAGGGTGATCTGACAGGCCAGAAGCAGGAACCACGCGCCTGATAATCGCGCCAACGGCGTAGCGCGCAGTTCCGCCGCACGCGCCCGAAACAGACACGCAATCACGCCGGCGGCGATGACCAGGGCGAGAAAACGGTGGGCCATTTGCAACCAAATGTGAAAGGCCGTGACTTCCGATAACGCCCGGGCGTTCCGCCACGTGTTGATCTCAGCTAAATCCGCCGTCGTTACACTGGGGATGATCTGGCCGTAGGCGGCGGGAAAATCGAGGATCGCAAGATCACGATGTTCGTGCCGCATCGTCGCGCCGAGGGCAAGCTGGACGTAAATAACGCTCGTCGTAACCAGAGCGACTCGAGCCAGAGATTGTGCGGCGCCGGATAGAAAATCTTCCGCGGAGAGCCGCTGCCACAATCGCGACGTCGCGAGGGTAATGACGATTAGCAATCCAAAAAAACCCTGCGCCAAGCAGGCGTGAAAGACCCCGATCTCATCCTTCAGGAGGGTCACACGCAAGCCGCCAATTACGCCTTGGAGAATTACCAGGGCGAGCGCGGCAAAACCCAGATTGCGAAGCCAGCGGCGACTTTCAATCCGCCACAACCAGACAGTCAGGACGATCGTGAGAAAGCCGATGGTGGAAGCGATCAGCCGATGGACATGCTCAAAAAATATTCCGCCGACCCATTTTGAAATGGGAAAGAGAAACATGTTGTAGCCGAAAGTCGTTGGCCAATCGGGGACGGCGAGGCCCACCCCTTTGCTCGTGACCATGCCGCCGCTGCAAATAAGAAAGAGCGTGGCGATGGCCGTGAAGAAAGCGAAACGATGCAACCCTTTCCTGTAGCGGCGGTCTATCACCGCCGTTGGTCTCGAGGTCGCTTCAGTCATTTGACGCCAAAGGAATTCGGCGATCGTAGACCGCTGCTCCAGGAAAGGAATCAGCCGCCAACCTAATGTCCGCTGGGACTGGGAGCTTTCGGAGGCTCGCCGGGTTTAGCGTCGGGTTGGCCGCTTGGGTTGGCGGTTTTGGGAGCGCCGGGTGGCGCCACGGTTCCCGGTGTCGGACCGACTGGAGGCTCACCGGGTGGTCGCTCGGTGGGCGCCGGTGCCGTTTGCGACCCGGAGAGTTCTATCCGCTCCTTCAGCCAGGCTTGATATTCCGCCGGATCGTCCACGACGAGCGTCCCTTTCATGCTGTAATGACCCAATCCGCAAAGCTGGCCGCAAACCACTTCGTAACTGCCTTTTTTGATCGGCTTGAACCACATCGGAATGATCTGGCCGGGAATCGCATCCTGCGCCATCCGCATGTGCGGAAGAGCGAAATTGTGGATCACGTCCTTCGAGGACAACTCGATGATGACCGGCCGATCGACCGGGACGTGCAATTCATTTTGCGTCACAATATCGTCTTTCGCCGCGGGATCTTTCGGGTCGAGTCCGAGAGGGTTCGTGTTGGAAATAAGACCAATTTCGCGTTTACCAAACACGCCGTCCGGACCGGGCAAATGGAAATTCCAGTTAAACTGTTGACCGACCGCATGGATCAGGATCGCATCCTTGTCCTCAGGAAATTGATTCACTCGCTTCGCCCAAAGAGGGATCGCGAAACCGATGAGCAGGACGGCTTCGATCAGGACGACGGCAAATTCCAGATGGGTGGAAATGCCGCTCTTCACGCCTTCGTGATCGGCGACGGGATGCTTGCCTTTGCGGAAGCGCAGGAGCACGTAAACGAAGAAAATCGACCAACCGACAAAGAGCGCGCCCATGAACCAATGGCTGAACTCGATGATGTGATCGATTTGGTAACCGTGCTCGGAAGCGTTAGGCGGCAGGCCGATCAGTTCGTTGATCAGAGCGAGCCTATTCATATCGATCCAGATCTTCGTCCGTCAATTCCTGGTGTGGCTCGAGTGGGGTGTTGGCATGCCGCCAGAGATGGAAACTGAAGGCGCCCACTCCACCCATGACGGACATGACAACGCCCATCAAAACCCAAATCGCGACCGCCATATGCTCGGTGGCCTTGCCGTCCTTCGCGCCATAGCAAACCGAGCAGGCCAGGGCTTGCCCAGTTTGCGAACCGAGGAAGAGCACAAACGCCATGATCAACTTCGTTTTCATGTGATGATCCGAAGCCGTTTCATTTTTCGGTAAAACCACACGCCGTAAGCCATTAGCGCCGCCGCCGCGACAAACGAACAGATCGCGCCCACCCGAAAAACAGGCGCGCCTTCGGCGGAGTTGACCCAGAGGCACCAGGCGCCGACGCCCAGGGCGAGCAGCGTCGAGACGGTAATGAAGACGATATGGAAACCTTTCAGCGACATTTTATCGAGTGATTGGATCGTACCAGGCGAGATAGGTGAGCCAGAAAAGTCCAAGGACGAAGAAGAAGGTAAAGATCAGGATGCGATAGATCATCCTCTTCTCCGAGGAGAGATGCATGAAGATCGCGGCGACGAGGCCTGCCTTGAACGTCGCCACCAGCATCGCGACCGCGACGTTGGCCTTTTGCGTTCCGAAATTGACGTAGGAGAGCGCAACGGTGATGGCCGTAAAGAGGAGAAGCGTTAAGCCGACCATGACATAAGCGCGAATGTGTTTCGCGACATCATGGGCGGTGTGTTCATCGTGCGCCTCACCCGGCGGCGTTCCCACGGGTGCGGTCTCGGCGATAACGGATTCGTGCGATTCGTTCATTGTTTACAGCAAATAAAAGAGCGGAAAAACGAAAATCCAGACCAAGTCTACAAAATGCCAGAACAAGCCGGCGACCTCAACTCGATTGGCAAGATGCTCGGGGTTGCGCTTGTAAAGTTTTGTCCCGACCGGCAACCAGAGATAGGTGAAGACAATCACGCCGCCCAGCACGTGCAGTCCGTGAAGCCCGGTGATCGTGAAATAGCTGGCGAAATACGCGCTGTGCTTGGGCAGAAACATGTTGGCGTACTCAACATCCTCCTTCTCGATTTTCGCGATCTTGTCCGTCGGCGGAACATAGAGGAAGTGCGGGCGATCCATCGCCGGATTTGTCGGGTCGGCATTCACGGGATCGAGCGCGATTTCGTATTCCTTCACGTTCTCATCGTGGAGCGCTTCGTGATTATGCAAATGACCGGTGATCTCCCTTCGCGGTGGAAGTCCTTTCTCGGCGAGGTGATGATTACCGAGATAAGGCTCATATTTTTCGAGCGCGTCCTTCTTGATGAAGGCGCCGAAATGCTCAAACTTTTGCGGCCATTCATAGACGAGCTTCACCCCCAGAAAGATTACGCCGCATAAGATGGTGACCAGCATGTACCACCAGTAGGCGCGAAACCGTCGCATTTTAAGCGACGCCCACGCCATCACGACCGTGACCGAGGAGGCGATCAGAATCGCGGTGTTCATCGTCCCGACCGGCACATTCAATAACCCGTGCGGCCAAAGACCCGGCTCGGCGTCGAGCCGCAGAAAAACGTAGGCGGAGAACAGTCCGCCGAAGAGCATGACTTCCGATGCGAGAAAGAGCCAGATGCCGACCTTCGCGTTCCAGAGCCCCGTGTCGGGGCGGGCCGTGACTGTGTAAGGAATTTCCATGGTGCGATGTCCTGGCGATTAATGCACCGCGGCCGCGGCTTCGTAGGCTTTCCGATCGCTCTCGCGCATCGGTTCGCTTTGCATCGTAAAGTCGTTCTCGCGGCCGGGGAGGCTGTATTCGTACGGGCCACGATAAACGGTTGGCGTCGTGGCAAAATTCCCGTGCGGCGGCGGTGAAGGCGCGGTCCATTCCAGGGTGGTGGCCTCCCAGGGATTATCGTTCACCTTCTTTCCGTATTTCATGCTCCAGAAGAAATTGATAATGAATGGAATCTGCGCCAGCCCCATAACCCAGGCCGCAATCGAGATCGGCGTATTCCATTGGAACCCGCTCACGCCCCAGACCTTTTCGCCCGCCAGCGTCCAGCCCTGACCGCCGTCATACCAGCGCCGGTGCATGCCGAGCATTCCCTGCAGGAACATCGGCAGAAAGATCATGTTCATGCAGATGAGTGAGGGCCAAAAATGCACCTTCCCCCAGAATTCATTCATCATTCGACCGGTTGCTTTCGGGAACCAAAAATAAATTCCAGCGAAGACGGCGAAGATTGTCCCCGGCGCGACGATGTAATGGAAATGCGCGATCACGTAGTAGGTGTCGTGCAGATAAAGATCGGCCGAATTGAAGGCGAGCGGGATTCCCGTCAACCCGCCAATGCCGAACATGGGCAGGAACGCCGTGGCGAAGAGCATCGGGACATTGAACCGGATCGATCCGCCCCAGAGCGATATGAAGAACGCGCTCAAGATGATGACCGACGGGATGGAAATGATCATCGTGGTCGTCTGAAAAAATGCGCTCACGACCGAGCCCATTCCCGTCAACCACATGTGATGCGCCCAGACGACGAAAGAGAGGAACCCGAGGACGAGCGCCGCAAAGACGAGCGACTTGTAACCCCAGAGTGGCTTGCGCGTGTTGTTCGCAATGATCTCGGCGACAATCCCCATGCCCGGAAGAATGAGCACGTAAACTTCGGGGTGGCCGAGGAACCAAAATAGATGCTGCCACAGCAGCGGGCTGCCACCGCCGCTGTTATGCAAAGGCGCGCCGTTGATGACCAGACCGCTCGGCATGAAAAAGCTGGTTCCGGCGACGCGGTCCATCAGCTGCATCACAACCGCGGACTCAAGCGGCGGAAAGGCGAGCAGCAGCAGGAACGCCGTCACGAATTGCGCCCAGACGAAGAATGGCAACCGCATCCAGGTCATTCCTTTGGCGCGGAGCTGGATGATGGTGGCGATGAAATTAACCGCGCCGAGAAGCGAGGATGTAATCAGCAGAATAAAGCCGATGAGCCAAAGGGTCTGGCCGTTGAAAATCGGATCGTAGGTCGGGCCCTTGTCGGAAATGACCGCAAGCGGCGTGTATGAGGTCCAGCCGCCTTTGGCGGCGCCCCCCGGAACGAAAAAGCTAATGAGCATGACCACGCCGCCAAAAAAGAACGCCTGGTAGCTCGCCATGTTAATTTTCGGGAATGTCATGTCCGGCGCGCCGATCTGGAGGGGCACGACGAAATTCCCGAAGGCGGCGAACGCGATCGGCACGATGCCGAGGAAGATCATGATCGTGCCGTGCATTGCGCCTAACGAGTTATAAAACTCCGGCGTCATCTTGCCGTCCGGCATGCTCCCGGGCCCGAAGAAGTGACCGAGCCAATTTCCGATCACGGGCAAGACCTGGCCCGGGTAAGCCAACTGCCAGCGCATGAGCATCATGAGCGAAAAACCGAAGAATAAGAAAAGCAGCCCGGTGATGCCGTACTGGATCCCGATCACCTTGTGATCAGTGGAGATGATGTACTTTCGCCAGAACGGAAGTTCATGGTGGTCGTGACCAGCATCGTGTTGATGCGGATCGTGTTCGGCGGGCAGGTGAGGAGCGAGGCCAGAAGATGCGTCCATATGCGGGAATCTGAAACTGAATATCAGGGCAAAGTTTTCAAGAGAAAAGCGCCTTTTTAGCCAGAATCAGCATCCCTTCGATATGATCGCGGCCTCGGCCCCTCTTGCGCGTGGCATTTTTGCGGCCATTGGCGGCCTGGCTGGGCACACTTCTCGCTAAGTTCTAGTTCCGGCTTCCCCGGTTTTTGTGAATAAAGAACTCATTGATGCGCTGTTTTCAGCAATGATCAGCAGCAGCGAAGGCATTTCCGACCTGCTCTTCGCCGTCGGCCGGCCGCCAATCGTGGAAGAGCACGGCGTTCTCGAGGAATTTCCCATCGAAACGCCCACAGGTATCCTGGATTCGACTCAAATCGGACAGATCGCCGCCCACCTGATGGGTGATGACGATCGGCTGAAAGACGAATTCGCGACCTACGGTTCGTGCGATTGCAGCTACGCCCTCGCGAACCTCGCCCGGTTTCGAGTGAACATTTTCAAGCAAAACGGCCGGCAAGCAATCGTGATGCGCAAGCTGCAAACGGAGATCCCCACCCTCGAACAACTCGAGCTGCCCCCGATCTTCAAGGAAATGGTCAAGGAGAAGAACGGCATCATTTTCGTCACGGGCGCCACCGGCAGCGGAAAGACGACGACGCTCGCCGCGATGCTCAATGAGCTGAACCTGACCCAAAAGATTCATATTCTGACCTTGGAAGACCCGATCGAATTTCTGCACCCGCACAGGCAGGCGCTCTTTAATCAGCGCCAGCTCGGCAAGGATTTCCCTGATTTTGCGAGCGGCCTGCGCGCCGCGTTGCGGCAGGCGCCGAAGGTAATTCTCGTAGGTGAAATCCGCGACCGGGCCACGATGGAAATTGCCATGACTGCGTCCGAGACCGGCCACATTGTTTTCACGACGATGCATACGATCAATGCGGGACAAACCATCAACCGCGTCCTCGGAATGTTCAGCAAAGACGAGGAACAACAGCTCCGGCAGCGGCTCGCCGATACAGTTCGTTATGTGGTGAGCCAGCGGCTTGTGAGTAAAATCGGCGGCGGCCGCCTCCTCGTCTCGGAAATCATGGGAAGCAGCTTGCGCACACGAGAGACGTTGCTCTACGGCGAAGGGGAGAATCGGACATTCCAGGAGATCATCGAAGCCGGCGACACCCTGGGCTGGCACACCTTCGATCAATCACTCCTGAAAGCGTACAAGGCCGATCTCATCACCGACGAGACCACGCTCATTTTCTGCGCGCACAAAAACAAAATGCGGCGTGACATCGATATGGTAAAGAAGTTGCGCAACCGCACCTTCGAAGAACCGTCCGGACTCCGCATGGACGTTGAAGCCGACGCGAACACCTGGGCCGCCGCCTAATCAAGAAAACATTGGAAACAAATGAATCAAACTAACGAGGTCAAAACTCTCTCCCCCGAGTTTGAGAATGGGGAAAGGGCCGTTTCGAGTTATGCGGGACGGCAGAACTCGACGGAACGTGAATTCCGCCGCGAATTAAGTCAGAAACTGCGCACGCCACTTAACGCGATCATCGGGTTCGCTGAGCTGGTGGCGATGCGCCCCGGGGTCGCGACCAAGGACCCGGACGTGCAGCACATCCTCAAGGCCGCGCGTGACCTGCTCGAAATCATCAATCGCGAATTGGCAGACCCCAACGGCCCACCGCCGAAAAGCGAGCCAACCCTGGTTCCATCCATTTCCTGCGACGTGCTTTACATTGAAGACGACCTCGTGAATTTCACTCTGGTGGAACGGATTTTGGAATTTCGGCCATCGCTCAAACTGCTGCATGCGTCTCGAGGCGAGACCGGCGTCGAGCTGGCGCAGCTCCACCACCCGAAGTTGGTTTTGTTAGATCTCAATCTGCCCGATATGCACGGCTCGGAAGTAATCCGGAAGCTGCAAAGCGACCCTGTGACAGCCCAAGTGCCGGTCGTGGTCTTGAGCGCCGATGCCACGCCGAGCCAGATCGAGCGGTTGCTGGCAGCCGGGGCGCGGAATTACCTGACCAAGCCTTTCGACATCGATCCGTTTCTTGCCGTGGTCGATGAGATGGTGAGCGAGCGAGCGGCGGCCTCACGCTCTTAAAGATCTTTTCCATTGTAGCCACGGTCCTGTCGGCCGTGTGCGCACGCCTCACAGGGACGTCCTGCAATGCGTGCAGTTCGAACAAATCGTGTAAACTCATCCGCGATGTTTGTTGCACCGAATCTCACTGAATCCAGCAAGGCCGATCTCTACCGCGAGCTAGCGGTACAATGCCGGGCCTTGGTCGACGATGAAACCGACGCAGTCGCGAACATGGCAAACTGTGCGGCGCTGATTTTCAATTCCGTTCCGCGCCTGAACTGGGTGGGCTTTTACCTGTTGAAAGGCGGCGAGCTGGTTCTCGGTCCGTTCCAGGGACAGCCGGCCTGCGTTCGGATCGCACTCGGACGCGGCGTTTGTGGAACGGCAGCGGAAAGTCACTCAACGCTTCGAGTCGCGGACGTAACGAAGTTTCCAGGCCACATCGCTTGCGATAGCGCGTCGAGATCGGAAATCGTGGTGCCGATGTTGACCGACGATTCTCACCTTATCGGCGTGCTCGATGTTGACAGCCCGGAGCTGGATCGTTTTGACGCGGAAGATGAGGCCGGCCTAACAATCCTTGCAGGAATCATGTCCCGTAAAATCTAGTGAGTCCGCTTTTCCTCGGGCGCTCGCCACGATCGGCGATAGGTTGCTCGAATCCGATTATCCCTTTGTCCTCTTGCGCTTGGCAGTGTCGGACACACTCTCCGGAACTGTTTTTTCCCCTGCCAACTGCACTTCGCGAAATCGCCGCAGTGAATGCGTCGCGAGGCTCTCGTCGAACAGGTCGCGATTAATCGCCTGGGCCGCGGCCGCGCCCTGTCCGGCCGCGATGATCATCTGGCAATTCGCCGGCGTCACACAACCGGCGGCGTAAAGTCCCGGCACGCTCGTCCGCAGGCATTGGTCGACCTCGATCTGCCCGCCCGCATCCAGTTTCGCGCCCAGCTTCTCAGCCAGGCCGGTGTGTAATATATCGCCGCGGGTGGTGAAGATATAATCGATCTTCACGCGCGCCTCGCCCGCGAAATCGAGCGCGCGGATCTTGCGCTTGCGGTGTTCGACGTCGGTGATGCGCTTGCGCCTCACCGGGATTTCGTATTCGACCAGCCAGCGCGCATGCCGTCGGTCCCAACGAGGTTTCTTGCCGTTCGTCGCCACGATCACGCACGCGGAATAGTCCAACATCCCGAGTGCGTATTCGACTGCCTCGTTATTCGAGCCAATGATAGCGATCCGCTTTCTGCGCACCCGAAAACCGTCGCAGTCTTTGCAAAAAAACATGCTATGGCCAAGACATTCCTTAACCCCGGGGATCTCTGGCGGCAGATGAAAAATTCCCGTGGCGAGGAGCAGCCGTTTCGCGCGGTAGGTTTTCTTCTTCCCCTTTAGAACAAAGCCGGAATTTTTCCGGGAGACCGTTCTGACCTCGTCGTGCACGAAACGCACGTTGTGCCGCTTCGCCTGTCGACATCCGTTCCGCAAGAGTTCTTCGCCGCCAACGCCGTTCGGAAAGCCGAGATAGTTCTCTACGCTGGGCTCCCATTTCGCCATTGAGTGACCTGAATCAATTACCAGCGTATCACGTTGCGCGCGCCCCAGATAAATCGCGGCGGACAAGCCCGCAATGCCACCGCCGATGACAATGACTTCTCGCGTTTGCGGATCATCGAGATCTTTGCGTCGGATCATATGAGTTCGAGGAGGAATCGCGCAGCACGCACCAGGCAGATGCATTTGCTGCGACGGCTTTTGTAACCGCGGCGCTCTGTCTCCGCGAACCTCCACGCCTGACCTACCGGCCAGACAACAGCAGCTGCCAGAAACAGGATGCTAAGCTTTCGGCGGAGGCGGCGCGGCGCTGGCTTGTGGGTTCGGCGGCGCGCCTGGCTTCGTGGCCGGTGCCGCACCTCCCGGAAGATCCGCGTCAGGGGGAACGGCTTTCAAGTCCGATTCGGTAAAAGAATCAGGATGGTTCGCAAGTTCTTTCCGAAGGGCG
>JBEEHC010000093.1:0-17065 GCA_041167205.1 Verrucomicrobiota bacterium | reverse complement strand
TCTGATCGATCCTGCCGTCGGTCTCCAGCCGGGCGATGCGGTTGCGCGGCTGTCCGCCAATACTGTTGACTCCGCTGAAGTCGCCGCCGGCCAAAATCTTGCCGTCCGCCTGGACCGCAAGTGAGCGCACAGTAAGGTTCGCGTTGGAGTCGAACGAATCAGCCAGGCCGGTCGCGGGATCGAGCCGGGCGATGCGATTGCGCGTCTGTCCACCGATGCTGTTGGCTCCGGTGAAATCGCCACCCGCTAAAATTTTGCCGTCCGGCTGCACCGCGATTGTATAGACGGTGCCGTTTGCGTTCGGGTTGAACGAATCAGCCAGGCCCGTGGTGGGATCGAGCCGACCAATACGGCTGCGCGTTTGTCCGCCGATGTTTGAGAAAGCGCCGCCCGCCAAGATCTTGCCATCTGCCTGCACCGCGATGGTCTGGACATCATTTTGCGCGTTCGGGTCAAACGAATCAGGGACCCCCGTCGTAGGATCGAGCCGGGCTATTTTCCGACGCGCCAGGCCGCCGATGTCGTTGAATCTTCCACCCACCAAAATTTTGCCGTCGGCTTGCAGCACGATTGCAAAAACCGCTTGTTGCGCCCCCGGGTTGAACGAGTCAGCCAATCCGGTGGTGGGATCGAGCCGGGCGATGGCGACGCGTGTCTGTCCGCCGATGAAGGTCAAATTGCCGCCCACTAAAATCTTGCCGTCTGCCTGGACCGCGATGGTAAAGACATCACTGTTCGCGTTCGGGTTGAAGGAATCAGGCAGACCCGTCGTAGCATCGAGCCGGGCCATAAAATTGCGCGTCTGTCCGCTGACGACGGTGAAAGAGCCGGCCAGCAAGATCTTGCCGTCCGTTTGCACCGCGATGGAATAGACACTGTTGTCCACGTTCGGGTTGAAGGCGGTGTCGAGCGTGCCGTCCGGGTTCAGCCGGGCGATGTGGTTGCGCGTGACCGCGATTCCGCCGTTGGGCGAGAGCGTTGTAAAATCGCCGCCGATAAGAATCTTCCCGTCCGGTTGAACGACGACAACCCAAACAGAGCCGTTCGCCTTCGGATCGAAACCGTCGAGCGCGGATTGCGCTCGGACGTGCGCTGTCAGTAATAGGAATAGCAACGGCATCACTGCCATCGTGATCAATTCGTAAAGGCACGTTGTTCTTCGGTAATGCAGCGGGCTTGTGACGCCATTCAAGACGTATGTTTTCGCGCTCATATATTGGTGGGTGTCAGCGACATTCATACGTCTGGCCCCGCGAGCCGCTGTCAGGCATGGGAGGGTACGCCTTTTTACGTCTTGAGTATTTAAGCACAAGCAAAAACAGCGGACACTGCAGGTCGGCGACCAGCTAACTCAGGTAGGGATGTTTCTCCGAAACGTCCGACTTCACGGACGCCTTGGAGGTGAAAGCGCGTGAAGGCTCTTCCAAAAAGGAGTGGGCGTTGTTGACAAAGGCCGCGCCTTTAGGCAAACCGGTCGCGCTTTCACCGAACGCACACCCTAACAATGGAAAGGGCAATTCACCTGACGCGTGCCGGACCGCCTGCGACTCATAGTTTTCTCTCCGGCCCGGCCATCGTGTTGTCGCTGGCTCTGGCGAAGTTCCTTTTTCATCTCCTCACTGCCGGACGCTACGCAATCTTTCGCGACGAGTTGTATTACCTCGCCTGCTCCGAGCATCTGGACTTTGGTTACGTCGATCAACCCCCACTCATCGCTTTCGTCACCTGGCTTGCGCGCCATCTCTTCGGCGAATCGCTTCTTGGCTTGCGCCTGCTGCCCGCCGCGGCGGGCGCCGCGACGGTTTGGCTGGCCGGAAAACTAGCGCGTGAAATGGGTGGCGGCGCTTTTGCCCAGGCGTTGGCGGCCCTCGCCATCATTGCCGCGCCCATATATCTTCTCCTCCACCATTGGCTGACGATGAACGCATTCGAGCCGCTCATCTGGCTCGGATGCGCCTGGTGCATTGTCCGCGCGATCAATCAGGGCGATCCGCGATACTGGCTTTGGTTCGGGGTCCTGCTCGGGCTCGGGATGGAAAACAAATACACTACCGCCTTTTTCGCCCTGGCGGTTTTCGGTGCCTTGTTCCTCACACCGCAACGGCGCTTTCTCTCGAACCCCTGGATCTGGATCGGAGCTTTTTGTTCGCTCCTGATCTTTCTTCCCAACTTGATCTGGCTCATCCGCCACGATTTTCCCTTCCTCGAATTGATGCACAATATTCGAAGCACCCACCGCGATGTCGTGCGCGGGCCGGTCGCCTTCATCGCCGATCAAGCAATGTTGTTGAATCCGATTTTGTTTCCGCTCTGGCTCGGCGGCCTCGGCTGGCTCTTGCTGAATCGACAGGGAAGCCGCTATCGCATCCTGGGTTGGGCGTACATGCTCATGCTGGTCGCATTCATTGTGATGAAGGGGAAAAATTATTACCTCTCCGCCGCCTATCCGATGCTCTTCGCGGGCGGCGCGGTCGCGTTTGAAAACCTTACTCACGGATGGGGTCGTTGGAGTCGCGCCCTCTACGTGGGCTTGATTGTCGTCCCGACTTGTTTCCTCGCGCCAACCGTGGCGCCCATTCTGTCCCCCGAAACTTATGTCCGTTATCAACAAGCGATCGGCTTGGAGCCGCCCAAGGCCGAGAACCAGCCGACTGGCCCTTTGCCGCAGCATTTCGCCGATGAATTCGGATGGGAGGAAATGGCGCAGGAAGTTTCGCGAGTTTATAACGCGCTTCCGCCCGAACAACGCGCGACGACCGCGATTTTTGCCAACAGTTATGGTCAGGCCGGGGCGATCGATTTCTTTGGGAAAAAGTACGGATTGCCGAAGGCGATCAGCAACCATCAAAATTATTGGTATTGGGGACCGCGGGATTACACCGGCGAGAGCGTCATCGTGCTCGGCAGCGATGGCAGCGGCGATCGCGAACACTTCGCGAGCGTGGAGGCGGCAGGACGCACCTATCACCCATACTCGCGGCGCGACGAGCACTTCGAGATTCTGGTGTGCCGTGATTTGAACGCGCCGCTGCAAGCGGTCTGGCCGAAAATGAAGAAATGGAATTGAGGTGGATCGAGTGCTCCGCCGCTCGATGCCAAAAGAATGCCGGCGGAGCCGGGAAATGAAACATCGCGCGACGGAGCGCGCGATCCACCAACGCAGGTGCAGCCGCGACCAACCAGCGGTAACAGTGCAACGTGGAAAGCACGACAGGCATCCTGCTTCGGAAACGCAAGCTGAGCGACACCAGCCTCATCGTCTCGTGGTGCACGGAGTCGTTGGGCTGCATCCAGACGGTCGCGCGGGGCGCCCGCCGCGCGAAAAGTCCGTTTGCCGGTAAGCTCGATCTATTTTTCGAAGCGGAAATCCAGATCACACGCAGCCGGAAATCGAACCTGCATACGCTGACGGAAGTTGTGCTCAAAAACCCGTTTGGTGGAATTCGAGAGAATTTTCGACGAACGCAGGCCGCGTCCTATTTCGTCGAGTTAATCGAAATTTGCACGGAATCCGACCACCACGAACCCCAACTCTTCGCGCTCCTCCGTCGCGCTTTTGCTTATCTGAGCGCGAACGATCCCAATCTTAAGGCCGTCCTTCACTTCGAGACCGAGCTGGCGCGAATCGCCGGCGTGCACGACACCAGGATGCTCAAGAGCGATCCGGCTTTGGCGCTTGCGAATCTCTTCGGGCGGCTGCCGAGCTCGCGCGGGAATCTGCGCAAGGCGCTTGCGCCTTCTGCTCTGTAGCCGCCCGCCCTGTGGGCGGCGTAAGGCTTTGCGACAAAGCTAAAGCGCGTCCTGCGTTGCATCCAATCTCTGTCGCTTCGCGCAGCGAAGCGGCTACAGGGGCAAAGGTAACGGGGCCGTTACAATTCGGCCACTTGCCAACGCGTGGACGCTTAAGGCAATATCTCTTATGAAATCTTCTCGTTTGCTCTTTCTTGCGCTCGGCTCGTGTCTGTTGCTTGCCGGTCCGTCAGCTCGCGCGAACGAAATCTTCAAATTCGATCCAACCCA
Source organism: Verrucomicrobiota bacterium (assembly GCA_041167205.1). Lineage (GTDB taxonomy): Bacteria > Verrucomicrobiota > Verrucomicrobiia > Chthoniobacterales > UBA10450 > AV80. Next base: position 13,045 of record JBEEHC010000093.1, on the reverse strand, counting down.
TTCGACGATCGCATTCAAGGTCCGGCACTTACTCGGGAGCGCGAAAGGCAAGTTCGCGAAATTCAGCGGGACAATCGAGGTCGATCGCGATCACCCCGAAAAATCTTCGGTCAGCGCGACGATCCAGGCGGCAAGCATCGATACCGCGATCGCGAAACGAGACGAGCATCTGCGGAGCGCGGATTTTTTCAACGTGCAGCAATATCCGGAGATCACCTTCAAGAGCCGTCGGGTGAAACGAACCGGTCCAGCCTCGGGTGAAGTCAGTGGAGACCTGACGATGCATGGAGTGACGCGCGCGATAACGCTCAACGTTCAGCTACTAGGCAATTCCGAGGCAGCCGGGAAAGACGCGACAACCCGCTGGCGGGTGACCACGGCACCGCTCAGACGCAGCGACTTCAAACTGGGTTGGAGCAAGGGGGTCGAAACCGTCTCGATGGTCGGCGACGACGTTTCAGTAAATATCGAAATCGAGGCGGCGCGCGCGCGATGACGCGCGTTCGATATTCATCCGGCCGGCTCTCTGCCTTTCAGGAGCGGACCTTTCGCGAGAAGGAAAACCGCGATCACCGGTAAAGTCGCGGCCAGCGAAGCGCCCATCATTAGACCGATGCTTGAGATCGGACCCAGCCCGGCTTCCGGCCAAACCGAAAACAACCAGTCGAGCCAGGTGGTAACGAATCCGAATGCGCCACCATTTAATACCCGGACAGGTGGAATCCCGAGAAGCATTGAAGTCCCCATCAGCGTCAAGAAAACGACGAGAGAAAGCTCACGCCTGACGAATGGCAAAAGGACATGCCAATAGGTCCCGAACGAACCGCAGCCGTCGAGGCGCGCACAATCCTCCAGTTGTCGCGGAATCGATCGAACAGCCTGGCCGAGGACAATGATGACGAATCCAGTGATCAACCAGTTGCAGAACGCAAATGAGTAGGATGCGAAAGAAAGGTAATTCGAGTCCCGGAAGAACAGTGTGGGTACAATCCAGAACTGTCCGGCCGCAACAATTGTGAGAAGCGCGGCGATCACGCCGCGACCGCGCCATCTCAGCCGAGCAAGCGCAAATGCCATCAGCGAATAGATCAACAGCATTCCCGCAAGATTAATAGTGAGGGCGAGCAGGAGGTTCATTGGAGTTGGCTTTCGCCCAAAGTGACGCGATTAATTCTCTTCCTCTTATCCGGATGCGACGACATTTCAAACTACGCCGAACACTCTCTGAATGAATACGCGTTTTGATGTGCAGGTGATTGCGCTCGTCCTCGCCTGGGTTGGCACCGGCTGCTGGGGAGTTTGCTTCTGGTGGATGCATCGGCTCTCGGCCCGTCAGAACGCCATGTTGGAGGAGTTGCACGAAGTGGCGAAGCGGATCGAGAAGCTGTCGAAGGCCGAGCATGACATGCTGCAAGAAGTTCATCCCGCGGTCGAAAAGATAAAGGAATCCGTCAAAGACGTGGCCGTCGCGGTTTCAGCGGAGGATTCGTCGGGGAACGCGGTTCGACGATAGACGGCGGTCATAGACCGCCGCTACAGTACGGAACCATGCGAATCGAGCCGCTGGGAGATTCTGCGCTGATCGTTCGGGTCGTCGATGATTTCGCGCGTAATCCCGAGGCCTCTTTGAATGCGGTACTCGGCGCGATCCGGCATCTCGAGGCCGCGGCCGTTCCGGGAGTGATCGAGCTGGCGCCGGCTTACACGACGATCGGAGTTTTTTTTGATCCGGCGCGGATCGAACCAGCAGGTCCGGATGATTCGCCGTTCGATGCTCTAAGCGCAAAGCTCCAGAGCATTTTGAACGCGGCAGCTTTCGCAGATAAAACAGAAATCGAAGCGCCGGTGGTCGAGATTCCAGTTTGTTACGATCGCGAGTTCGCTCCCGATCTCGGTGATGTCGCGCGGGCGGCCGGGCTCCCTGAAACCGAAGTGGTCCGCCGTCATTCGAGCGCGGCGTATCGCGTCAACTGTGTGGGATTCATTGCCGGTTTTCCGTTTATGAGCGGGCTGCCACCGGAGCTCGCGACGCCGCGGCGGGCAGTCCCGCGCAAGGAAGTTCCCGCGGGCTCGGTCGGGATCGGCGGCGCGCAAACGGGGATTTATCCGCGGACTTCGCCTGGCGGTTGGAATCTGATCGGGCGCACGCCGCTTCGCCTCTTCGACGTTCAGCGCGAACCGCCCACGATTCTTCGAGCAGGAGATCGAGTGCGTTTCCGGGAAATTTCACGCGAGGAATTCGACGCCTTTTCCCAATGAAAGTTTTCGTCCGCTCAGCGGGCTTTCTTACTTCCGTGCAGGACCTGGGTCGCACGGGTTATCGACAGTCGGGGATTTCCATCGGTGGCGCCTTGGATCCTCACGCGATGCGGGTCGCGAATGCGCTGGTTGGCAACGAAGACACTGCCGCCGGCCTGGAGGCTACGCTGGGAAACCTGCGCCTCCGCTTCAACGATCAGCGCGTGGTGGCGTGGTGCGGTGGCGCGTTTGCCGTTCGTATCGGTGAGGAGAATCTTCCGCCCGGTCACGCAGGTCTCGTGGCAACGGATGAAGAGTTGACCATGACCGCGCCGAAAGCCGGCTCGCGCGCCTGGCTGGCAATTTCTGGTGGGATCGATGTGCCGCCGGTTCTCGGCAGTCGCTCCACCGATTTGCGTGGAAATTTCGGCGGCCATGAAGGGCGGGCGTTACGTGATGGCGATATGCTGCCACTCGGAGAACAACCAGTCTCGCCTGCTCGTGTCGGGGAAATGTTCGGCGATCGGAAAATTGCGGAATGGACCGCGCCATCTGTCTGGGTGACCACCGCGACGCGTGATCGTTTTCTGCGCGTCATTCAAGGCCCAGACTGGGCCCGCTTCGCGCCAGAAGGGAAAACTGCGTTGGTTAGCGCCCCCTTTACCGTGACCCTCGATTCCGATCGCATGGGCGCGCGCCTCGATGGACCGAATCTGCCTCGCCTCGATCCGAGCGATCTCCTCTCGGAAGCTGTTGCGGCCGGGACGCTGCAAGTTCCGCCGAATGGAAAACCGATTCTTTTGCTCGGTGATTGCCAAACCATCGGCGGTTATCCGAAAATCGCCCACGTGATCACGGTGGACCTGCCGATCGCCGCGCAACTCTGGCCCGGCGATCTCGTTCGTTTTCACGACGTCTCCCTCGCCGAGGCGCAGCAGCTCCTGCGCGAACGCGAAGATGATTTCGCGCGCTTCCGCGTTGGCTTGAGCCTGCAAAAGTCATGAACCTCGTCGTCGATCTCAATTCCGATCTCGGGGAAGGTGCGGGACATGATGAGGAGATTCTCGATCTGGTTAGCTCAGCGAACATCGCGTGCGGTTTTCACGCGGGCGATCCGGCGTCGATTTTCGCTTCGATCCAAGGGGCGCTCAAACGGGGCGTCTCCGTAGGCGCACATCCCAGTTTTCCCGATCGCGAGAATTTTGGTCGCACGGAAATGACTCTTCCACCGGCGGAAGTTTACTCCTCGGTTGCTTATCAGATCGGGGCGTTTCAGTCACTGACGCGCGCGGCGGGCGGGCGGATGAACCACGTCAAACTTCACGGCGCGCTGTACAATATGGCGGTGCACGATCGAGCGCTGGCCGATGTGATTGCGAATGCCATCGTTGCCCTTGATCCGAAGCTTATCCTTTTCGCGCCTGCCGCGAGCCAGCTCGACTCGGCTGCTACTGAGCTTGGATTGGAAACGGCGTCGGAAGTTTTTGCCGACCGCCATTACCTGCCGAATGGCGCGCTGGTGCCGAGGTCGGATTCCAACGCCTTCGTGCGCGATCCGGTTGAAGCGGCCGATCGTATCATTCGCATTCTGCGCGAAGGCAAGGTGCGTGCGGTTGATGGCACAGACATTTCGGTTTTCGGCACCACCGTATGCGTCCATGGCGACAACCCGCAGGCCGTCGCCTTTGTGCGTCAACTGCGCGAGCGCCTCGAACTCGAGGATGTGATGATCGCGGCGCCTTCCCCACTGCCATGATCGGCGATTCGCCAAAGGATCAAGGGAAACTGGTCCGCAGCCTCGGACCGCTCGACGCGACCACGATCGTGGTCGGCTCCATGATCGGTTCCGGCATCTTCATCACCTCGGCCGAATCGGCGCGGCTGACCGGCGCGCCGGGTTGGTTGCTGCTGACCTGGGCGGTCGCCGGTTTGATGACAATTACCGGCGCCCTCTGTTGCTCCGAATTGGCGGCGATGATGCCGCGCGCCGGCGGAGTTTATGTTTTTCTCCGCGAAGCCTATGGCCCCTCACTCGGTTTTCTTTTTGGCTGGACGCTCTTTCTCGTCATCCAAACCGGCACGATCGCGGCGGTCGCGATCGCCTTCGCGAAATTTGTCGGCGTCTTCGCGCCAGCGATCGCCGCGGACCATTACGTCGTCCGGCCAATCCCTCTCTTTGGCGGCTACGCCATCAGCCTTTCGACAGAACAACTCATAGCGGTCGTTCTGATTCTCTTGCTCACTTGGACAAACACGCGCGGGCTCGAGACGGGCAAGTTTGTCCAGAACACCTTTACCTTTGCGAAAACCGCGGCCCTTCTTGCCCTGATCGTCATCGGCCTCTCGTTAGGTTGGAAGGCGGATTGCGCGGCGCTCTCGGCGGATTGGTGGGATTCGTGGAAGAACGGCTGGAGTCCCCAGACGGCGCAGCCCGGTTTCACTCTCGTCGGTGGGCTCGCGCTTACGTTGCTCTTCGGCAAGGCGATGGTGGGTCCACTCTTCGCGCAAACCGCCTGGACCAACGTGACCTTTATCGGAAGTGAAGTGCGTGACCCCGGGCGCAATCTTGCCCGCGCGCTCCTGGCCGGCTGCGGACTCGTCGTCCTCCTCTACCTCCTCGCTAATCTCGCGTACGTCGCGACTCTCCCGCTCGATGGGATCCAACATGCGCCGCAAAATCGCGTGGCGGTCGCCGCCATGAATTCTGTTTTTGGTCACCCGGGTGCGCTCGCGATGGCGGGCGCGATCATGATTTCCACCTTCGGCTGTAACAACGGACTCATCCTCGCGGGCGCGCGTGTCTACTACGCGATGGCGCGCGATCGTTTGTTTTTCCGGCGCATAGGCACGGTCAACGCTCGAAATGTTCCGGCTGCCGCGCTGGTCGCGCAGGGCATTTGGGCGGCGTTCCTTACTTTGCCTCGAACCGTTTCGACCAACCCGGAAACCGGCGCCGTCAGCTATGGCAACGTCTACAATCAATTACTGGAATACATCGTCTCCGCCGACCTTGTCTTCTACGTGCTCCTCGTCGTCGCCGTCATCGTTCTGCGCAATAAGAGCGGTGACGCGGAACGTCCCTACCGGACTTGGGGTTATCCCATTGTCCCGATCATTTCCGTAGTTCTTGCCGCCTTTTTGATTGTCGATCTCGCGTATCTTGCGCCCACGACTTCTGGAATCGGTTACCTGCTCGTGCTGACTGGCATCCCCGTTTATTTCGTCTGGCGCCGAGGCTTTTCCGCCGATCGCAGCGCCTAAGCAGGATAGCGGGTGAACACCGTAGCGTTCTCAGGCTCGCTTCACTTGCTTTTGGGAATGACGCTGATGGTCCCGTCGGTTTCGAGCAAGGCGCCTCGAACTTCTTCTACCGAAGCGCACCCCGCCTCTCGCAACGCAGTCATCAGCTCGTGATGGGTAATCTTCGTGTGCTGCAACGCTTTCTCGAAAAGTTTTCCGTTATGGATGAGCACCTCAGGTCGACCTTCCACCAACGCTTCCAGTCGTTTGCTCTTGTAGGTCACGAGCCCGACCACCCAATTCGTCGCTACGAGACTGACAGCGGAAATCATTCCTCCGATTACCGAGTTATCGCCGCCATTCATCGCGTTCTGGAGGGCGTTGCTTAAAACCAGCAGAAGGACCAGGTCAAACGGAGCCATCTGTCCGATCTGGCGCTTGCCCGTCAACCGCAGCAGCACGATCAGAAAAAAGTAGACGATGATCCCGCGCAGGATGAACTCCCACCACGGTAGCGACATGATCCACATGGTCATTGGCAGAGCCGGCCGTTCGCCGGTTCTGCCTGCCTACTAACTGATGCAGGGCGGGAGTGTCGATTCCAAAATAGCGCCGGATCTGAGGAGCGTGATTCAGCTCAGGAACACTTCGTCGACGTAACACCAGGCCCAATCTTCACCCGGCTGAAAAGATCGAACGATGGGATGCCCGGTGGCGTGAAAATGTTTTGTCGCGTGGCGATTCGGCGACGAGTCGCAGCAACCCACGTGTCCGCACGTCAGGCAAATCCGGAGGTGGACCCAGGGCGAACCGATCTTCAAACATTCCTCACACCCGTTCGCGCTGGGAACAACGTCGGGATTGATCTGATCAAGATGCGCGCATTCCTCGTTCACGATTCTGCTTTCGCCCATCTCCTTTCTCATTTCTACTTTTCTTCTTGCTCCCATGAAAAAGAAATCGCGCGGGGTTGTCGTTCACGTCGGTCAGTTTGAGTTCCTGAAGATCAATACGGGAAAACGTGACTTTCGGGATGCCTACCATTGGATCCTGTCGTTGAGTTGGCCGCAATTTGCTCTCCTCATTTCTGGCGCCTACCTCGCCCTGAACATCGTCTTTGCGCTCCTCTATGAATTCGCCGGCAACTCCATCGCCGAAATGCCGCCTGGCTCCTTCTCGGCCGCCTTCTTCTTTAGCGTGCAAACGCTCGCCACCGTCGGCTACGGACACATGTATCCCACGACTTTGTACGGGAACATCCTAACGACCGTTGAGATCATGGTCGGGATGTTCGGGCTGGCGGTTATGACTGGCCTGATTTTTGTGCGCTTCTCGCGTCCGACCGCCCGGATCGAATTTACTAAGACTGTGGTCATCGCCCCTTTCGATGGCCGGCCGACCTTGATGCTGCGCGTGGCGAATTTGAGGCATTACAGCATGGCGGAAGCTGAGTTCAAAATCATGTTCATGCGGGACCAAGCGATCGTGGAAGGCGATACGATCCGTCGCTTTTACGCACTTAAACTTCAATTCGATCACATCATCACGTTTCCCGTCGCGTTAACGCTGCGGCACACGATCGACGAACAGAGCCCGCTTCACGGCATGACCGCGGAGTCGCTCCAGGCTACCGATGCCCGGCTGGTCGCATCAGTCGTCGGCATCGAGACGGTGATCCAAGCCGCCGTCCAGAGTCAGAAGGATTACTCGTGGCGTGATTTTCGTTTTGGCGAGCGCTTCGTGGAAATCTACACCGAGACGGGTGAGGGGAGACTCACAGTCGACTACGGCCGCTTGCACGAAACGGAACCGGCTCCTCTTTGACCGTGAAGTAACCGGGCGTCTCCTGTGGCCTGTGGCGTCAACCGCCTATGAGCGCCACGATCGGTGCGCGATGTGCGCCGGCACAGGAGGCACACTCTTTTCGCGTTCCTGCATTCGTTCCGCCAGCCATTGGAACCATTCCCAAACCGTATCCCGCCCGGTTGTCCGGCGATCTTCCTCGACAAAAACGTGGAGTTTGCGCCACGAGATCGAGATGGCTCCGCTGAAGAAATCGTCCATCAGCTCGAGGGTGACTTCGTGGCGAAAGAGCAGGAGGCCGAGGCTTTCCCACGTCAAGCCGAGCAGGAACACGTCATCCTCGCCGTCCGGGCCGAGGGCTTCGCGAATTGTTCGCCGGTCCGCCCCATCCGGGAGTGTGTTGACCCGTCGCAACGCGCGGGTGAAGGCCTGGCTCTGGAACGAGCGCACCAGTTCCAGCATGTCGTCACGCCTCCGGCGCTGGCGGTAATGCCGGATTTGCACACCGGCGAAGATGACCCCGGCGGTCACCGCAATCGCGTTGATCAGGTTGGCGAGCGTTGAGAGATCCACGGCGGACTTAGTTTGTGAAATCGCAAACTCAGCGGCGAGCAATTTCCCACCGGTGCCGTTGACGCTCGATCCATTCGAACGCAGCTTGATCGCTCGGTCATCATCTTTCTTATGCGCCTAACTTCTTCTCTCCGCTTCCTGCTCGTGATCGTGCTCCTGCTCGTGATCGATTCTTTCGCCTCTGCGCAAAACTTGCCGAACACGACGCGTCTCCTCCGCTTCCCGGCCATAAACGACCGGCAAATCGTTTTCTGTTATGCGGGCGAACTTTACACTGTGCCCAAAGACGGTGGCACCGCGCGACGGCTGACCAGTGGTCCGGGCTATAGCTCTTTTCCGCGGTTCTCGGCGGATGGAACGCAGCTCGCGTTCACTTCGCAATACGACGGCAACACCGAAGTTTACGTGATGCCCGGTGAAGGCGGCGTGCCGAAGCGCCTGACTACGACAGCGACGCTGGGGCGCGACGACATCTCAGACCGGATGGGCCCGAACAACATCGTGATGACGTGGGAGAACACGAAACCGCTGGTCGTGTTTCGCTCCCGGATGAAGACGTTCAATTCGTTTATCGGATCGCTCTTTGCCGTGGGCCTGGACGCGGAGTTGCCGCAGCAACTGCCGGTGCCGCGCGGCGGGTTTACTTCGTTCTCGCCGGACGATTCCAAGATGGCGTTCAACCGCGTCTTCCGCGAATTCCGCACCTGGAAACATTACCGCGGCGGCATGGCGGACGACATCTGGATTTTCGATTTCAAGACTGGCACGACGCAAAATTTGACCAACAACGAGGCGCAGGACATCTGCCCGATGTGGGCACCGGATAACCGCATCTACTTCATCTCGGACCGCGACGGCCGGATGAATCTTTTCTCGACCGACCTGACCGGCAAGGACGCCAGACAACTCACTACCTTCAAGGATTACGACATCAAGTTTCCCTCGATCGGCAAGGAGTCGATCGTCTTCGAACAAGCGGGCTACATCTGGCGTTACGATCTGGCGAACGGGAAGACGGCGCCGGTGCCAATCGACATCAAGGAGGATTTGGCCTCCGGCCGGTCCGCATTCATCGACGCATCGAAACACATTCAATCGGTTAGCACCGCGCCGGATGCTCAACGCGTCATCGTCGTCGCGCGCGGCGATCTTTTTTCGGTGCCGATGAAAGAAGGAACGGCGCGTAACCTCACTAAAACCTCAAACGTCCATGAGCGTGACGCAGTCTGGTCGCCGGACGGCAAATGGATCGCCTACAATTCGGACGCGACCGGCGAGAACGAGTTGTATGTCCGCTCCCAGGACGGAAAAGGCCAGCCGCAACAGATCACCAGCAACGCGGATACCTATTATTATCAAGCCATCTGGTCGCCCGACAGCAAGAAGCTGCTTTGGAGCGATCGCTTGCAGCGGCTGCGCTATGTCGATGTCGCCAGCAAAGCGATCGCACAGGTCGATCAGGATAAGGAAGGCGAAATTGCCGGGTATGATTGGTCGCCCGACAGCCAATGGATCGCCTGGTCGCGTCCCGAGGAGAACGGCGGCGACAAAGTCTATCTATTTTCCACGATCGATAAGAAGACGACGGCGGTGACAGACAATTGGTATTCAGCCGACAACCCCACCTTCAGCGACGACGGGAAATATCTCATGCTCACCTCGAGCCGCGACTTCAAGCCGACCTTTGGCCAGACCGATTTCTCCAATGTCTACCGCGACCTCGAACGGGTTTATCTCGTCACGCTCGCCAAGGAAACCGAACCGCCGCTCGGCCCGCGCAGCGATGAAGTCGGTAAGAAGAAGGACAAAGACAAGGATAAAGACAAAGACAAGGACGGAGACAAGAAGGACTCAGATAAGAAAGTCGACGACAAGAAGGCCGGCGACGCCAAAGATAAGGATAAGGACAAAGACGCCAAGAAGCCCGTGGTCGTTAAGGTTGACCTCGATGGCATATCGGACCGACTCGCTGCATTGGAAATCCCGCCCGGCAGCTACAGTAACCTTCGCCTGGTAGATAACCGGATTTTCTATCTCCGCCGCACCGTTGGCGATGATCAGGCTGAGGGAGATGACGACAACGGAGACGGCAACGACCGCAAGCGGCATCTCTGCGTTTACAGCCTGGAAGACCGGAAAGAGACCGTCCTGGGCGACGTCAACAACTACGAGATCACCGCCGATGGCAAGAAGATGCTGGTCAAGATCAAGAAGGACTACGCCATCATCGATCTCCCCAAGGACAAGCTCGAGACCAAGGACCATGAGCTGAAGCTTGGCGGGCTCGACATGCAACTGGATCGCCACGCCGAGTGGACCCAGATCTACAATGAGGCCTGGCGGCACATGCGAGATTTCTTCTACGCGCCGAACATGAACGGCGTCGATTGGAAGGCCATGCGGGACAAATACGCCGCGCTGATCCCCTTCGTGAATCACCGCAACGATCTCACCTATCTCATCGCTGAGTTGATCGCTGAGTTGAACAACGGCCACGCCTACGTTTCTGGTGGCGAGCGGCCTGAGACTCCCCGCATCAAGCTAGGTCTGCTTGGCGCCGAAGTTTCCCGCGACCCTGCGACCAAGGCTTATCGTATTGAAAGGATTCTGCCTGGCGAAAATTGGAACAAACACGCCCGTTCTCCGCTCACCGCCATCGGCGTGAACGTAAAGCCGGGCGACTACATCCTCGCCATCAACGGCGTTGCCGTTTCCACCTTGCCGAACCTTTACGACGCGTTGATCGGGACCGCCGACAAGCAGGTCATCCTGCGAGTCAATTCCAAACCGGCGGACGACGGCGCGCGCGATATCACTGTTGTGCCCGTCGCTGACGAAGCGCCGCTTTACTACAAAGCCTGGGTGCAAAAGAACCTCGATGAAGTCAGCAAGAAGACGAATGGCGAAGTCGGCTACATCCACATTCCCGATATGGGCCAGGGAGGCTTGAACGAATTCACCAAGCAATACTTTCCGCAGATCAAGAAGAAGGGGCTCATCGTCGACGTGCGCGGAAATGGCGGAGGCTTTGTTTCGCCGCTCGTCATCGAGCGGCTCCGGCGCGCGCTCGTCATGATCGAGATCGCCCGCAACGGCACGCCGCAAACCAATCCATCGCAGACCTTCGTCGGCCCGATGGTCGCCTTGTGTAACGAATTCTCCGCCTCCGACGGCGACATCTTCCCGTATCGCTTCAAGGCGATGGGCCTTGGCAAAATAATCGGCAAACGCACCTGGGGCGGCGTTGTCGGCATTCGCAACCCGCTCCCGCTGACCGACGGCGGCCAGCTCTTCCGGCCTGAGTTCGCGCCCTACTCGAAAGATGGCAAGGAGTGGGTTATCGAAGGCCACGGCGTTGATCCCGACATCGTGGTGGATAACGATCCCGCGAAAGAATTCAAAGGCGAAGACCAACAGCTCGACAGAGCCATCCAGGAAATCCAAACAGAGCTGAAAACCAAACGCTACGATCTGCCACCCGTCCCGCCCTACCCGAACCGCAATCCCACGAAACCCAACTAGCACTCATGCTCGTGCTCGTGATCTTGCTCATGATCCATCTCTAACATGAAAGCGCTTCGCTACTTTTTCTGTGTCGTTTTGCCACCTGTCGCCGTTTTAATGACCGGCCGGATACTTAGTTTCTTCCTCAGCCTTCTGTTGACGCTTCTTGGCTGGGTTCCCGGCGTTATTCACGCCTGCCTGGTGGTGAACGATTACCAAGCGGAGCACCGGCGATAGCCTTGTCGCGAGGCCCCGGGGATGTTCCCTCTCTCCCGTTGAACGTTGAACGTTGGACGTTGGACGTTGGACGTTGGACGTTGGACGTTGGACGTTGGACGTTGGACGTTGGACGTTTCAGCTCGCGGTCCCCGCGAGCTGCAGCTTCTCCGCGTCAGCCTTGAGCGCCGCAATTACTCCGCCGATCACGTCCTCCAACGGCATACCCAATTCCGCCGCGCCGCGCACGATGTCATCGCGGTTCACCCCGCGGGCAAACGCCTTGTCCTTCATCTTCTTTTTCACTGAGGCCACGTCCACCTCGTGGATGCTCTTTGACGGCCGCACCCGCGCCACTGCCATGACAAAACCGCTCAACTCATCCACCGCGTAGAGCGTTCGCTCGAGCGGCGTCTCGCGTGCGGTGCCGGCATAATCGGCATGCGAAAGAATCGCGCGGCAGACCTCTTCACTCCATCCCTGCTCGCGCAGAGTTGCTACTCCCACGAACGGATGTCCCTCGGTCGGACTTTGCTCCTGGTTCGGATGGCGCTCGTAATCCATGTCGTGCAGCAGCCCCACCGCCTCCCACAAATCGGCGTCCGCGCCGCGCAGCTGTGCAAAATGCTTCATCGAATCCGCCACCGCGTAGCAATGGCGCCGCAAACTTTCCGATTGGACCCACTCGTGCAGAAGGACTAAGGCGCGGTTAGCAAGCATGGCCAGGAAACTGCCACAACATTTACCAGCGCGCCGCTGTTATGACGCGGGTTCCAAGTCATCGAATTTCCTTGTTTTGCGTCCTTTTGGTCGATACGATGGAGCGCATGAAGCTCGTCACTGGCAAACTCACGGGTGTTCTTTTCTCAGCGATGGTCTTGGCAGTGACTTCGTTCTCTGCGCAGGCAGCTGTCCTCACCGTTACCAATACCGACGACAGCGGAGCGGGCTCACTCCGCGATACAATCGCGGCGGCCGCTAATGGCGACACGGTTCAATTCGATCCCGCGCTCAGTGGGCAGGCGATCACGCTCACCAGCGCCGAATTGCTGATTGACAAGGATCTCGCCATCGCGGGCCCAGGCGCGAATAAGTTAACCGTGCAGCGCAGCACGGCGGCCGGCACACCGGCGTTTCGGATCTTCCGGATGGCCCCCAGCAATTTTCAATTTCCCAGCAGCGTCACTCTGGCTGGACTGACGATTGCTAACGGAAATACTCCTGAGGGGGGTGGAGGAATTAACTTCTATGGCGGCGAATTGACGATCGCCAACTGCGTCGTCTCAGGCAACAGCGCGGAGTACGGCGGCGGTGTTTTTGGCTCTTCCGGCCCCGGGTCCCCAAGAGTTAGTATCACCAACAGTGTGATCTCCGGGAATAGCGCGGCCTACGGTGGCGGCATTTACATTCATTTTATCGCCGGTTCTTATACTCTTCAGCCCGGCAGGTTGGCGATGACCAACAGTACGAT
>JBEEHC010000092.1:0-7380 GCA_041167205.1 Verrucomicrobiota bacterium | reverse complement strand
TCCCAGGTTCGAATCCTGGTGGGCCCAATGCAATTTCGGATCTCGGATTTCGGATTGCGGCAAGAGAAGAGCAGAGATCGACGACGAAATTTCCACGAAAAAGCTGATTTTCCCTCGGTAATCCATTGACAGAGCCATGGAGTATTACCATACTGCGGAGTGCTGAAGAAATTCATCCCACAAAAGCCCATGTCGTCGATCGGAGAAGGATCGTTAAGCGCGGGCACTGAGGAGAACCGTCTCACTCAGCGCGAAGAACCAAGGACCACACAACCAACAATCGATCCCAAAAAATATATGGCTGAACATTCTGGCAAAGACATTCTTTCGAGCGACGTCGAAATCAAAGGCTCGATCAAATTCCAAAAAGAGTTGCTCATCGACGGCAAAGTCGAAGGTGAAATCAATTCCGACGGCGTGCTCACGATCGGTGAGAACGCGGATATCCGCGGCGAGATCAAAACGAAATCGATTACCGTTTACGGCAAAGTTCAGGGCAACATCACCGTGGGTGAGCGTTGCGAGCTGAAATCGCGTTGCACGCTTCAGGGCGACTTGAAAGCGGCGCGGCTCGTCATTGAAGAAGGCGCCACCTTTATCGGCAAGTCGGAAGTGACCAGCAGCACGTCGAGCAAAGCCGCGACTCCTGCGGTGAAACCCGAAATCGTGCGGAATGAAGAACCGGCGACGCCCCCTGCCAAGAGCGCTTTCGGCGCCCGCGTCTAAACAATCACCGTTTCGCGACCGCGACCCGTGGCCAAGCCGTCGCCTGCCAAAGTCAGTGTGGATTGTCCGCACTGTGGCTTCAAGCAGATGGAATATGCCGCGGCGAAAAGCACGATGTGCCGCCAATGCGGCGCGCATTTCGTGCCTTCCGCTCCGAAGCTGGAAGTGCGGCTCCGTCCGAAAGACGAACCGATCGAGACCGTGGCCGATCCGTCGCTTTTTCGAAAACTGGAAGGCTTTTGGGCCAAGCACCACAGCTCGATCATTGAGTGTTTTGACTGCAAGGCCACGCAGGAAATCAGCTCCGCCGCCTCCTCGACCATTTGCCCGAAGTGCAGCAAGCACATCGATCTGCGCGATTACAAAATCACCACGAGCTTCAGCCGCTCGATTCGAACACATGGCCAGATCCATCTGACCGCGAAAGGTGATCTCAGCAGCAGCAGCGTGACGTGCCGCGCCGCGTTAATCGAAGGTAAACTGCGCGGCAATCTGCATTGCCTCGGAACGGCCACGATTAATTTCACCGGCAGGATCCCCGGACGTTTGACTGCGGAACACGTCTTGGTGGAGCGGAAATCGGTGGTCCAATTCTTCCGGCGGGTCCGGGTCAAGAGCATCGAAATCCGCGGCCAGGTGACCGGCGAAATTGTCGCCGAAGCGGCGGTGATTATTCATCGCAACGCCGTGCTAGAGGGCAATGTCACCGCGAAATCCATTTCAGTGGAGAAAGGCGGAATCTTTTGCGGACAGTTGATTATTGGGAGCGCGGGGCTGACTCAAGCTGAGTTGCTGCCCGCCTCGCAGCCCGCGGTTCCCGAGGCGGCGGAGGCGATCCCGCCAACGGTGGTTCCGCATCCTCTGCCCGCGACCTAGCCGGGCTCAATGCAAAAACTGCGTCCACGCAGTCCGTATGATCGGCTGGGCGGCTACGTGCATCTGCCGCGATTGATTGACAAGGCCAAGCTTCACCGCAAGGGGCTGCTCGATGGGTATAATTATAAAACCGTCGGATTCGATAAGCATCTTCTGGCCTTTTTAAAATTGAATCCGGATGCATTTGAAGAGGCCGCTCATCGACTCGAGGACGACGCCGCCATTCTCGACTGGGTCCAAAAAAACGGCGCCACGCATTCGGCGGATTCAATCGAGCATTGGAACGAGGCGATGATTTCCCGCAGGCCCGATACCGCCGCAAAGAAGGCGCGCTTCCTGCATTTTCTCAAGGAAGCCGGGGGCGCAGGTCGCAAAGACATTCGGACCTACTTCGATCTCATCGAGTTCGACGAAGGGCGTTTGAAATGAATGTGGAGGCGCTCACCGCGGCGAGCGCCTCCACATTCATTCAGCGCGAGACGAACTTCGCGAAAATCTGGTTTGCTTCTTCGAGCGTCTCCTTGCTCCCGATATCAAACCAAGTGCCTCTAATCTGGTGCGTTTTCACTCGCTTGCGAGGGTAGAGCCACTGAATAAATCGCCCGGGCTGGTCCGGATTATTTCCCGCGGCGAGATACGTCCGAAAAAGCGGCAGGACGTCGCGCGAAAAATAATAAAGGGCAATTCCCGTGAGCGTGTTTTTCGGCTCAGCAGGTTTCTCTTCGAACTCAGTGATGATGCCGGCAGAATCAATCGTGATGCCGCTGTATTTTTTGATCGCTTCGAGATCCCCGACGTCGTAAGTCGCCAGCGTCGCTTCCGAGTCTTTGGCCGATTTCGCAAAATCAACGAGCGGCTCGCTGAAAAGATTGTCGCCCGCGACGATGATTAGATCGCTTGCCGCCAAATTTTCTTCGCGCATCAAGACAAGATTAATATCGCCGATCGCACCGAGTTTATCCGAGTCGTCGGTCGATCCGTCATCGATGATTTTGAGCGCCACCCCGGAGTGCCGCTGCTGGTAACTGTCCGCCCAGGTTTGAAAATCTTGCACGAACTTATTGTTCGTGACCACGTAAACGGTCTCCAGACCGGGCACGGGCGCGAGATTGTCGAGCACCCACTCGATCATTGGTTTGCCCGCCACCTCGAGAAGCGGCTTCGCCTTATGAAGCGTCAGCGGATAGAGGCGTGTGGCGTAACCCGCGGCGAGGATCAGGGCGTTCATGGCGGAAAGCGAGAGATTAGGCGGAAAGTTCCGGCGAGCCAGCGTGATTTGCGTTTGGATTGCCCCTAGACCGACCCGAGCGCGGCCCGATGCAGCCGTTCTTGCAACGCGGCAATTCGAGATGGATCGGTGATTTTCCCGCGGGTGGCGCGATCGGCCACGTAAAACGTGTCGATCGCCGCGCCTTTTTCGGTGCTGATTCGCGAGAGCGCGATGGATACGCGTTCCTCCCCAAAGGCGGAGAGCAGTTCATACAGCAACCCGAGACGATCCGGCGTTTGAATTTGGATGAGGGTGTAAGTGGGATGCGCTTTGTTTTCCACCGTCACGCGGGTCGGAAAATCCATCTCACCGCGGCTGACCCGCTTGACGAGCTTCCGGCGCGCCCGGTCGAGGAGCGGCGCGAAATCGAAATTCTCATCGGCGAGCGCGCTGCGCAGGATCGTCTCCACATGGGCGTGGTCGCGCTTATCTGTTACTGCGCGAAATTTCGTGTCGCACACTCGAAAGATGTCCAGCACCACGTTATCGCCACGTGTGTAAATATCCGCGCTCAGGATATTGATTGGAACCACGGCGAAGGAGCCCGCGATCTTGGCCAGCAGCTCCTGGCCATCCCACGCGCAGAACGAGGCGATGCTGTGGCCTTGCTCCGGGAACGCCTGCCAGGCGATCGCCGGGGCCAGGGGCGGTTCATCACGCAAATACAAATTTTCCAGGAAACGCCGGAAGAGCTTTAGGTGCGAAACGATTCCACCGAACTCAAAGGCCCGGAAATAATTGTCCGGCATGAATTCGAAGTGGGCGTCCACTTCCTCGGCGTAATCGGCCCCGAGGCTTTCGGTGACCTGCTTCTGCAACAGCTCGCGCTCGATTTTCGTTTGCTCGTAGAACGCCTCCTGGTCGGAAAGGTAGTGCGAAGTCGCGTGATAGAGTTGCCAGACGAGCGATTCTTTCCAGTCCGACCAGGCGTCCGCGCTGGTGCCCTGCCCATCGGCGAGCGTGAGCAGCATCAAGGCATCGAGATTCTTCTGGTCTTTCACGATGCGGGCAAACTCCACCGCGGTCTCCGGATCATCGAGATTTCGCTGCTGGGCCATGTTCGAAAGAGTCAGGTGATGGTCCACCAGAAGAATGAGGGAGCGCCGTTGCGCGGGCGAAAGCTGGAGGCGGACCGCCGCGCCTTGCGCGAACAGCGCGCTGGCCTCGGAATGCGGGCGCGCTCCGACTGCTCTGCCGGTATCGTGCAAAAGAAGCGCGAGATAGAGGACAAAAGGGTCCTCGAGTTTTTCAAACAGCTCCCGATATGATCTCAGTTTCGGCTCCTCCGTCTGCATGACCTGGTCGAGCTTGTCGATGCAAACCAGCGTGTGTTCGTCCGCGGTGTAGCGATGGAAAAATTCGTGCTGCACGAGACAGGTGAGCTGCCCAAACTCCGGAACATAACGGCCGAGAAAGTCGACCCGGTGCATCATTCGAAGCACACGTCCCACCTCGCCCTTGCGGGAAACAATCGACCTGAATATTTCCCGCGGCCTGGCCGCGTTGCGAAACGCGCGCGTCACCACGCCCAGATTGCGGGTGAAGAGATCCTCCAGGTCCGGGCTCAAATCCAACTGCCGCTCTTGCGCCAGTTGAAAGGCCCGCATCATCGCTTCCGGAAATTTCACCAAATCGGTCCGGCGCTGGGGAAAGAGCTGGCGATTGCGAAGGCGAAAATAATCGACGCGTTCCTCCCGCGTCTTCAACCGGGGCAGGAAACCAAAGAGTGAGCGCGTCGAGGTGGAGGATTGGCCGCTCGCGAACTGCTCCGTGATCCGCTCCGTCACGCGAAAAATATTTCGCGTGTGTTCATAGTAATCTTTCATCAGCGCTTCGTTTCGGAGAGTGCCCCGTTTTTGGGGATAACCGAGCCGTTCCGCGAGCTGGTCCTGGAAGTTGAAATGCAGTGTGTCCGTCGCCCGGCCGGTCGCGTAATGCAGATCGGTCCGCAGGCGAAGGAGAAATTCGTAGGCCGCTTCGATCCGCTTGCGATCGGCTTCACTCAGCCAGTCCCGGCCGACGAGATGCGTCGTGGTGAGCGCGCCTTCCTTGAAAAAAGTCATCCAAAGAAGATTCTGGTAATCACGCAAGCCGCCGCAGCCGCTCTTCAGATTTGGCTCCTGCACGTAAACGCTGTCGCCAAACTTTGCATGCCGCGCCGCCTGGTCCTGCATGCGAAGCTCCACATATTCGCGCTCGCGCCCTCGCACGCAATTTTCGCGAAACTGTTTCCGAAAGAGGCGCGTCAAATGGGGGTCGCCCGCCAGCTGGCGCGACTCCAGCATCGCCGTTTTCGTGAGCATGTCCGTATTCGCCAGGCTGATCGCCTCGGGAATCGAACGCGTGGAATGGCCTACTTTGAATCCGATATCCCAGAGCAGATAGAGGATTTGCTCGATGACCTGCCCGGCGTAGGGCGAGATGCCCGATCCGTTTTTGTCGTGCAGAAACATTACGTCCACATCGCTGAAAGGATTGAGTTCACCCCGGCCGTAACCGCCGAGCGCCACCACCGTAAGTGGAGTGGGGGAGGCGCCTGTGTGCTGTTGCGCGAACCTCGCGGCCGCCGTGAAGATGTGGCGCAGCACGACGTCAATGAGCTCGACTCGGAGCGCACAAATCTCCCGACCGCCTCCTCCGGATTGATGTCGTAAGCGAAGCCGGTGTTCCTCGATTTTCAAAAACTTCTGGTAAAGGGGCAGAGCTTCCGTCGGCTGCCTCGCGCCCGTGGAGGCAAGCTCACGCTCGGCATGCGCTAGAACCTTTTCGAGATGACGGGAGATGGCCATTGGGAATCTGGTTTAATGTAGAGGCGCTGGTGTCAAGCGCCTGCACCCAGCAAGAGGCGCTCGCCGCCGCGAGCGTCTCTACATTCGTCAGAGCTCGATCGCGTATCGCTTCATCTTATTGTAAAGCGTCGGACGCTGAATGCCGAGGACCTGCGCGGCTTTTTTCTTGTTCCCGTGACATTGGGCGAGCGCCTGGATGATCGCATTTCGTTCCATGTCCTCGAGATTCTGAACGCCGGCGCCGTCGTGATTATTGCGTTCCGATTGTTGCAGAACAGCCGGCAACTGCACCTCAGCCGGCAAATCTTTCACGCCGATTTTGTTTTGGCGCGCGAGGACGACGGCGTATTCCATCGCGTTTTGCAGTTCCCGCACATTCCCCGGCCACGCGTAGTCGAGCAATTTTTGAAAGGCTTCCGGAGCGATTTCCGGTTCCTCCTTGCCGAGCTCCTTTGCGAATCGTTTCAGGAACGTCGAGACCAGCGGCGGAATATCTTCTTTCCGTTCCCGCAAGGGCGGGATCTCGATTTGAAACGTGTTCAGCCGGTAATACAGATCGGCCCGCAATCGATTTTCGGCCAGCGCGCTGGCAATCGGGCGGTTGGTCGCCGCCACCACGCGAAAATCCGCTTTCAGGGTGCGCGTGCTTCCGAGAGGCCGATACTCGCGCTCCTGTAGCACCCGCAGAAAGCGAGTCTGCAAATCTGGAGGCATCTCGGAAATCTCGTCGAGAAACAAGGTGCTCCCGCTGGCGGCCGCGATCATGCCGGCAAAATCATTCGTCGCGCCGGTGAATGCTCCTTTCACGTAGCCGAATAATTCCCCCTCGATCATCGCCTGCGGGAAGGCCGCGCAGTTCAATTTCACCATCGGTTTGGTTGCGCGCCGGCTGCGGCTATGGATCACATTCGCGATGACTTCCTTGCCCACGCCGCTTTCGCCGGTGATCAACACATTGGCCTCGGACGGCGCCATCGCTTCGATCAACTCCTGGATCTCCTGCATGGCCTTGCTTTTGACTACCGGCGCCAGTCGCGTTTCCGCGATTTCGAGCCGCTTCTCGAGCTGATGCGTTTTCTCTCGGAGCTGTTCCGTTTCGCGGACGAGCGATTGCTTCTCGAGCGCTTTCTCGATCAGGCTGAGTAATTCTTCCGGCGCGTAGGGCTTGCTGATAAAATGATATGCGCCTCGTTTGATCGACTCGATCGCGTTGCTCAGGGAATCGTGCGCCGTCAAAATGATCACCTGCGTCTCCGGATGCTCTCGCTTGATCTGCTCGAGCATTTGCAAGCCGTCGGCGTCCGGCAGCTGCAAATCGAGCAGGACCACGGCGGGCGGTTTTTTTCGCAAAACCTTCATCCCGTACGCTGCCGTCGCCGCCGTTTCGGGTTGATAGCCGTGACGGCTCAGAAGGGCCTCCAACGTGAGCAAAATAGTCCGCTCGTCGTCGATGATCAGGATACGTCGGTTTTCAGCGGTCATGGTTTTGCATCAGGCGCCACTCCAGGGTGGCGGAGAGGGGAAAGAGAACAGCAATCGACGTGCGCACGCGCATTTTCATTCACGTGAATTTGCTGCCGGTTTGTCGCCGGAGCCCAGCTATCGGGCCGATTCGGCCAAGGGGAGAACCACTGTGGTGATGAGAGAAGATGTGGGCGCATCATAGCGGGCGTTTAGTTGGCCGTCGTGCGCCTCGATGATAGCCCTCGACCGATGAAG
>JBEEHC010000091.1:0-14459 GCA_041167205.1 Verrucomicrobiota bacterium | reverse complement strand
AGCTTCAGCAGACCGTCCGCATTCTCGGCCACAAAGACGCCGCCAGGCTCGCGGCGTAATTTCGCGCACCGCGCGCTTTTCGGAGGGGCCTACCTCCGCAAGTCCGAGCACGGATTCGCCTGCTTCACTTGCCAATCAATTCCTCGCAGCCCATAATCCATCCTCGCGGGAAGAAACGCGCGGTTAGCTCAGTGGTAGAGCACTACCTTGACACGGTAGGGGTCACAGGTTCGAGCCCTGTATCGCGCACCATCTCAGGTTTTGCCAGGCTTCGCGGTCGCTCGCGCTGGTGACGTAGCTGGACAGCTGCACCGCCTGAATCTTCTCGACACTATCACGCCATGCATTTGAACCTGCGTCGGTGATCGCGAAGCATTCCGCTCTCCTTGGCGCCGGCTCGTTGCTCGCGGCTCTCGGCCTCTTCGCTACGCAAGGTTGCTCCAAGTCGGGCGAGGAAGCGCAGGCGCGACAAGCGGCCGAGCGCGTGAAGACCGAGTTCCTCCATGCCTGGACTAACTACGAGCGGTACGCGTGGGGGCACGACGCCTTAAAGCCGTTAAGCAAGGCGCCTCACGATTGGTATGGCCAGTCTCTGCAAATGACTCCGGTGGATGCTCTGGACACACTGATCTTGATGAAGCTCAAGGCGGAGGCTGCCAAGGCGCAGGCCCTTATTGTCAGTGATCTTTCTTTTGATCGCGACATTTACGTCAAGAACTTCGAAATAACGATCCGCCTGCTCGGTGGCTTGCTCTCAGGCTATCAACTCACCGGGGACAAGCGTCTCCTGGACCTCGCCGAAGACTTGGGGATGAGACTTCTTCCGGCCTTTAACTCGCCGACCGGGTTACCCTATGTCTTTGTCAACCTTCGCACTGGTCAGATTCGCGATTCCGTATCCAATCCGGCGGAAACCGGCACGCTGCTTCTCGAGTTCGGCACACTCAGCAAGTTGACCGGAAAGTCGATCTTCTATGACAAGGCGAAACGGGCCCTCGTCGAGACCTACAAGCGCCGCTCCGCGATTGGTCTCGTCGGCTCCGGCATCAACGTCGAGACCGGCGCCTGGACCGACAACGATAGCCACATCAGCGGCGGGATCGATTCCTATTATGAGTATCTTTGGAAGTGCTGGATCTTGTTTGGCGACAAAGAGTGCCTCGAGATGTGGAACGCGAGCATTTCCGCCGTCCATCGATGCCTGGCCGACGAAATGGCGGGCGAATTGTGGTACGGCCACGCCGATATGGTCACGGGCAAGCGGACGGAGACGACCTACGGCGCGCTTGACGCATTCTTTCCCGCGCTGCTGGCGCTTTCCGGGGACCTGCCGCGAGCGCGTCGCTTGCAGGCCTCGTCGTTCAAGATGTGGAACCTGCACGGGATCGAGCCCGAGGTCATCGACTACAAGACGATGCGCGTCGTCGCGAGCACCTATCACCTGCGACCCGAGATTGTTGAATCGAGCTACTATCTTTATCATTACACGAAGGAGCCGCAGTATCGGCAAATGGGAGACAAGATCTTCAGCGACTTCGTCAAGTATTGCCGCACCGAGGCCGGTTATGCCGCTCTTTCCGACATCGTGACCAAACAACAGCGGGACGAAATGGAGAGCTTTGTCTTCGCCGAAACGTTCAAATACTTCTACCTGCTCTTCGCACCGGCAGACGCCCTGGATTTCGACAGCGTTGTGTTCAACACAGAGGCGCACCCGCTCCGCCGCACTTGGTAAATAGCTGTGGCCGCGCCCCTGTGGGCGCGTGATTTCGGCTTCGCATGGAGATTAATCCCAACGCGCCGCATAGCGGCGCGGCTACAGCAGCACATCAAATCACCGCGCCAGGCGAACATCCATCCAAACGGCGAGCGAGAGGACCGCGCCCCGCGCGATGAACTTAAACTCGGGTGAGACCGCGAGCAGCGTCATGCCATTGAGCAAACACGCCATGATGAGCGCACCGAAAAGAACCCCCATGACTGTGCCGCGGCCGCCTCTTAAGCTTACGCCCCCAATAACGCAGGCCGCGATTGCATCCAGCTCCATGAGGTCGCCGACCGTGGTAGTCGAAGCGCCGGAATAGGAAGTTTGCATGAACCCAGTAATCGCTACGATCGCGCCCATGATGCCAAACGCGCCTACCACCACCTTCTCGACCGGGATGCCTGAGATAACCGCCGCTTCTTCGTTGCCACCAATCGCATAGAGGTAACGCCCGAACGGCGTGTGAGTAGTAAGAACATAAACCACAAAGGCGATGAGACCCAGGATGACCGCTGGCAACGGGATGCCGCGGAACTTGTTCGTCACGACAACAAAAAGGAAAATGAGTTGTGCCGTCAGAAAGAGTTTGAGGAAGACCAGCTCTCGATCTTCGACGATAAATCCGTGTTCCTGGCGCGCCCTACGTGAGCGCAGCTGGGCGGCGACCAGGAGGGCAACGACGCTTGCGGCCAGGGCGTATCCGAACATTGGCGGCAAGTAATAAGTCGTCAGCAGGGAATAGAGATTGGTTCGTCCTCCTTGCACTATCGGGATCGTCGAGTTGTGAATGACCAGCCAGAAGAGCCCCTTGAAGATCAGCAATCCGCCGAGGGTAATGATGAAAGCGGGCATTCTTTGGCGCACGATCATGTTGCCCATGCAAAACCAAATGAGAATGCCGATGAGGAGGGCCGCCCCCATTCCGAGCGGCGCCGGCCAACGATGCTCGAAGACCAGCACACTCGCGATCCCGCCGAGGAGACCGACACCGCTCCCAACCGAGAGATCGATATGACCAGGCAAAATAATCAGGAGCATGCCCAGAGCGAGCGTGGCGGTAATCGACAGTTCGATCATGAGGAGCGAGAGATTGCGCGCGCCCAGAAATTGCGGCGACAGGAGGGCGAAGAACGCGCAGATGAGGACGAGCGCGATCAACATCGAAAAGTCGCGGAATGATTTCCTGGTTTCCATCTTTACGTCAACTGCACCTCTGTTTGGCCCATCGCAGCAGCGAGCAATTTCTCCGGGGTGGCTTCGGCACGGCTGAATTCGCCCCCAGTGCGCCCTTCATGCAGCATCAGGATGCGATCGCTCATGCCCATCAGCTCGGGCAATTCGCTCGAGACGAGCACGACTCCTTTTCCCGTGTCCGTCAGCTGGTTGATAATCTCGTAGATTTCCAGCTTCGCTCCGACATCGATTCCTCGAGTCGGTTCATCGAGAAAAATCACGAGCGGCTCGGTCATGAGCGCCTTGCCAACGACCACCTTCTGCTGGTTGCCTCCGGAAAGCTTGCTCACCAGTGCTTCCATCGTTGGCGCTTTGACGCGCAGCGATCGAAATAAATGATTGTTCTTTTTGAACTCGATTCCCTGGTCGATCAGGTGAAGGCTCGTTAGGTTCCGCAAAGACGAGAGCGAGAGATTGAAGCCGATTGTCTTGTCCAGGATCAATCCGTAGCGGCGGCGATCTTCGCTCACCAGCACCATGCCGCGACGGATAATCTCGTCCGGCTTGCATCCTTGCAGCTCGCGGCCATCGAGCCGGACCGTCCCGCTTTCGCGTTGGCCCCAAACGCCAAAAAGGTGCATCAGCAGTTCGGTGCGACCGGCACCCATGAGACCTCCGATGCCGAGGACTTCACCTGCGCGTAACGAGAAGCTTATGTCGAAAAGAAATTTTTCTCGCGTATGCGGATTGGTGACGCTGACGTTTTCAATCTCGAGCAGGGGTGCGCCCGGTTTCGCAGGATGGCGGGGAAACAAATCGGTGATTTCTCGCCCGACCATGTGTTTGATGACCTCGGGCTTGTTCGTTCGCCTGGCCTCGCACGTGATGACCGACGAGCCGTCGCGCAACACGGTAATGCGATCGCAGATCGCAAAGACTTCATCGAGTTTGTGCGAGATGTAAATGCTCGCGATGCCGCGACGACGGAGATCCCGCAGGATTTCGAGGAGGAGCAGGACTTCGTGTTCGGCGAGAGCGGCGGTTGGCTCATCCAGGATGAGAATCTGGGAATTTTTCGAAAGCGCCCTCACGATCTCGACGAGTTGTTTTTGTCCGACCCCGAGCTTCGCCACTGGCGTACCGGGATCGATCTCGACCTTGAATTTTTGCAGGAGGATCTGCGCTTCGCGATGCACTTTGTGCCAATCAATCAGCCCGCCGGTCGTGCGCGGTTCTGAGCCGAGAAAAATGTTCTCGCCGACCGTCATGTCGTTGACGAGCGCCAGCTCCTGATAAATGACCGCGATCCCAGCCTCCTGGGCGTCAGCGTGCGAACGAAACCGCGCTGGCTGCCCGTTGATGAAAAAATCTCCCTCGTAGGAACCGCAGGGGTGAATCCCGGAGAGCAACTTAATGAAGGTCGATTTGCCAGCTCCGTTCTCGCCGCAGAGCGCATGGATTTCACCCGCCCGCAGACAGAAGTTGACGT
Organism: Verrucomicrobiota bacterium; assembly: GCA_041167205.1. GTDB lineage: Bacteria > Verrucomicrobiota > Verrucomicrobiia > Chthoniobacterales > UBA10450 > AV80. The sequence goes on along the minus strand of JBEEHC010000091.1, from coordinate 10,032 downwards.
TCTTGAGCGCGACAACGCCCGGGAACTTCTTGACGATATTCTCTGCCTCGAGGACGGCCGGGTTCATGCGCCGCTACCCGCGCGTTTTCATCGCGATTGCTGAACCGGCGGTGTCCCGGAATATACTTCAGCGGCTTTGTGGAACCCGTCCTTGATGACGGTGTCCATCATGTTGTCCTTCGTCACGACCACGACATCCAGCAGAATCGAGGGCACATCGATTTTCCCATTATTGATCTTGCCCAGCGCGACAACCGGTTTGCTTTTGGCCATTTTTATCGCGGCTTCTGCGGCTTGTTTGGCCAGCTGCGACAGTGGTTTGTAAATCGTCATCGCCTGCGTGCCGTTCACGATCCGCTGGCAGGCGCTTAGCTCCGCATCCTGTCCCGTGACGAGGATCTTGCCGGCCAGGCCTTCTTCCGAGAGCGCCTGAATCGCACCGCCGGCGGTGCCGTCGTTCGAGGCCAGGATCGCGTCGAAATTTGGCCCCGCCCTGGTGATCGCCGCGTTGGCGATCTTCTTCGCGTTTTCCGGCTTCCAATCCTGCGTCCAATCTTCGTGCACGACCTCGAATTCGCCCCTGCTCAAGAGCGGACCGAGAATATTGTCTTGTCCCTGCTTGTAGAGGAGAGCGTTGTGGTCGGTCTTCGCGCCATAGATTCTGACGATCTTTTTCTTGCCCTCCTTCGGGAGACGATCGACGAGAAATTGGGCCTGGAGCTCACCCACCTTGACGTTGTCGAAAGTCATATAAAGATCGAGGTCGCAATCGGTGATCAGACGATCGTACGCGAGCACGGGAATGCCCGCGTCGTGCGCCATGTTGACCGCTTTCGCCATGGCGCCGCCGTTGTGCGGAACGATCACGAGCACATCCACGCGGCGGCTGATCAACGCCAGGACATCGCTGATCTGCCGGGTGTCGTCGCTATTGGCCGATTGGACCAGGACTTCCGCGCCGAGCTCGTTGGCCCGCGCCACAAACAGATCGCGATCTCCCTGCCACCGCTCCTCTTTTAACGTGTCCATCGAGAGACCGATAAGCGGTTTCGCGCGGGCCTTGACACTTTCCGTGGAGGACCCGCCACGCGAAAGGACGAAGCCCGTGATTACGCTCACGACACACGAGGTGACCACCAGGAAAATCCTAAATTTCATGGAACGGCGAAGCCTGCGAAATGATTCGGTAGAGTATGGCGGCCAACCTTCAGCGTCTGCAAGGGCCTTCGACTAACGCTCAGTGCAGGAAGATTGGCTCAGAGCCGTGGAAGATGAATCGTCGCCAGCATGCAGCGTGCGCTGCCGCCGGCCAGTTCGATGGTCGGAAGAGCCAGAGGCAGGAGCCGGGCGTGGCGTTCGATCTCGTTGCGTTGCTCCATCGTCAACGCTTCGGCCGCGCGGCTCGAGAGCACCAGCAGCTTTTCGGAATCGTTGCGCAATTCGAGCGCGTTGCCGGCAAAGTTTGCGATCTGAGCGCGATCCAACTCGATCACGTTCTTACCGCTTGCTTCCAGTCGATCACGAATTGTTTTTCGCTGCCCGCGATCCGCGATCAGATCCAATCCCGCGAGGGCAAATTTCGAACCGACACACATCACGACGTTCGTGTGATAAATCGGACGGCCGTCATCGGACGCGCTCTCGAAAAGCATAGACTCGAAGTCGAAATCCTGGCAAAATCTTTCGGCCAGCTGGCGGTCGGACCGCTTCGAAAGCGAGACGTAAGCGATGCGATTGACGTAATCGAGAACGAGACTTCCGGTGCCTTCGAGATGAAGGCCGCCCTGCTCGTAAGACGAATAGTCGACCAGCGTGCTGATTCGATAAATTTTGCCCAGCTCGTCGATCACATCCCGTCGCCGCTCGCGCCGGCGCGTGGGCGAATACATCGGGTAAAGCGCCACTCTGCCGTCGGGATGAGTGGAGAACCAGTTGTTTGGGAAAACAGCGTCCGGCTTCTCTGGCGAAGCGGTGTCTTCAAAAACGTGAACCCTCACGCCGGCGCCGCGCAGCAATTCCACCGCTTGATCGAACTCCGTTTGCGCGGCCTTGGAAAGCGTGTCGGCATCCGTTGAGGCGACTTCGCGCTGAAATGCATTGTCGGAAGCCGTTTCCGGATTGGGATAGAAACGGAATGGCCGAATCATTACGACGGCGTTGGCGCTCTGCTGAATCATACTTCCGTTTGGAAGGACGGACGCGTCGCCCAGAAATCTATGCCGCGACGCTCTCGCTCGTCACGACGGCCGGTGAACTCGGTGGTCGCGGTCGTCTTGTCCCGCGATATCGCCAGATCGCGAAGGCGACGAATAACAAATCCGCAATCACAAAGCTGACGACGTAGGTCTCGCCGCCCAGGCCAAATCCATAGCTGTGCAATCCTTTGCCCAGCACGAAATTCACACCGTACCACGCCATCAAGACCGCCAGAAAACAAACGACGCTCGCCACGACCAAACCAAATTGCGTCCACCAGCCGGCGAGCCGCCCGTGCAAAGTCAGGATGTAGCAAAGCAGCGCGATGAGCGCCCATGTCTCCTTTGGGTCCCAACCCCAGAAGCGTCCCCAGGAATAATTCGCCCAGACGCCGCCAAGAATCGTCCCCGCCGCGAGCAGGATCACGCCCAGCTGGAGCACGCGATAGAGCCAGAAGTGCATCGGCTGATCCTTGCGCGCCTCCGCCGGATTCCGCACGTACCGCCAGAGCAGGATGTGCCCGAAGCCCATCGCCAGCGCGAACGCCGCGTAGCTCAGGGTGATCGTTAGCACGTGGATCGTGAGCCAAAAATTATCGCGCAGGACCGGCACGAGCGGATCAATGCTTGAAGGCATGGCGATCGGCATTTGATGCACGAGCAAGAGGGCGACGAGCGAAACCGGCAGCGCCGCGAGCAGGTAGACCGGCGTGCGATAACGCGCGAAAAAGATCATCCCGAAAAACGAGACCGCGAAGGAGACCCAGATGATCGACTCATACATGTTCGTCACCGGCGGCCGGCCCGCGATCAGGCAGCGCATGGCGATTCCACTCGCGTGAAAGAGCAGGCCGACAATCGCGAGCGAGACGCCAAGCAGTTTCAGCGGCCTGCCTTTGCCGCGCAGGTAAGCTATTGCCAGCAAAACCAAAGCGACTCCGTAGCACCACGCCGCGCGATAAAACCCGTCCCAAGAATTGTAGAAATACTCCAGACGGAGTTTTGATTCCTCGGGATAGATCTTCGGACTTAACCCGCGCAATCCATCGCGCAGTTGGTTCGCGGCGCGGCTGAACTGGAATCCATCTCCCTTCGCATACGCGGTCGCGAGCGTCTGCAACTGCGTCTGCGGCGCGTCGAATTGTGCCGCATTATAGTAACGGGCGAAGTCCGGCGGCACGAGCCAGGCATCGGTCGCTTTCTCCGGCGCCGGCACGAGCAGAAACGCGCTCCCGTCCATCACGTGCGCGAAAAGCGCCAGCCGCTCGCTCACACTCATCACTTCACTTTGCACCCGGTCCAGCGGCTTCTCCGCCTTTCGGAGCGCATGCGCTTCCTGCGCCAGCACATTCAACTCCGGCAGCGCCGTCAATTGCGTGAAGGAAAACCGCCGCTGCGTCTTATCGAGCCCGAGCTTTTCGACCAACTGCCCCAGCGACACCAGAATCATCGGCTCGCTTTTCCAATCGTGCGTATCGAGGAGCATCGACAGGATGAAATCGTTCGCCTGCCACTTCCGGCCGCGCGCATCGGTATAGCTCGATCGCCCGGTCGTCTTGATCAGCGTCTCGCGCGCGAACGTATCGATCGGCTTGCGCCGTCCGCCATCCTGGATCGCGAGCAAGCCCCATTGCTTGAAATCGAGCGAGCTCGAATCCGCCGCGGGCATATCCGACTGCGCGAAACTGGCTCCGCCGCCAAGCAACACACCAACCAAAAGCACCAAAAAAAATGACCGCGTTCTCAAGATGCAACGAGCTTACCGGTATCCGCTCTCTTCGACAACGATGGATTGTCTGCGTCCGGATGGGAAAAAGTAACTTTGGACACCGCGTTTATTGCGTGCCGAGAGACGAACGCATCGTAGGGTACCTGGCTTCCGCCAAATCATGGATCCGATTCGGAATATCAAGCTACGCTGGCTGCACGGGACGCTCGGCGACGTGACCTATCAGCTGACCCGAGTGCAATTCGCGCGGTCGGTCCCCGCGCGATGGCAGCCGGCGATCAACGCGTTCCGGTGCGAAAGCTCGGTGCGAATCTGTGTCGACCTTGCGGGCGTCGAAAGGTCGGAGATTGACCTCACGGTCGAGCCGCGGCGCGTCGTGGTCCGGGGAACGCGGCAGGTGGCGGAGCCGCATGGAGAAGGGCGCCCGGTCCAATTGCTCGCGCTCGAGATCGATTATGGGCCCTTCGAGCGAGAGGTGCATTTGCCGGCCGAAATAGACGTGGAGCAAGCGAGCGCCGAACAGCAAAACGGTCTGCTCTGGATTCATCTGCCATTAAGCCAATGAGCGAGGGACAAATCGAGGCACTGCAATCGGAGGCCGGCACGCCCCCCGCGCGACCCGGGGCGGCATCGTTTGGCATTGCTGACGAGGCGACGCCTGTTATTCCCGAGGAACTCTCGATCCTGCCCGTTCGTGGATTCGTCGTCTTCCCCGGCACGGTCCTGCCTCTCACGGTCAGCCGGCCGGCGTCGATCAAGTTGCTCGATGAAACGTTGCCGCGCACGAAAGTGATCGGTCTCCTGACACAACGAGACGAGACAAAAGAAAATCCCAACCCGGAGGATCTGTACAGCGTCGGCACCGCGGCGCTGGTGTTAAAGCTTCTGCGCCAGGCGGACGATCGGGTCGTGATGATCGTGCAGGGGATCCGCCGGTTCGCGCTTCGCAAGATCGTGGCGACCGATCCGTTTCTGCGCGCGGAAGTCGACCTGCCGGAATCAATTTCGCCGCCGCCCGACAACGAATGGCTGGCGGAATCTCAAAACCTGCGGGACAGCGCCGCGCGTCTGCTCGACTTGAGCCAGGATGTTCCGGAGCAGGCCGCGACGGTCGTGCGCAGCATCGATGATCCCGGACAACTGGCCGATTTTCTGGCGCCAAACCTGGACATCGAGGTCGCGCAGAAACAGGCGATTCTCGAGGAGCTCGATGTGCGCAAGCGCGTGCGGGCGGTGCAAATCAGCATCTCGGCGCAACTCGAGATCGCGCAGATTCAACAGCGGCTTCAGCAAGACGTGCAGTCACAGTTCGGCGATGCGCAACGCAAGGCCTACCTGCGCGGGCAGTTGAAAGCGATCCAGCGTGAGCTCGGCGAAGGAGACTCCGGCGCGGACGAGCAGGTCGCGCAGCTCCGCGTCCGGTTGGAGGAAGCAAAACCGCCCGCGGACGTGTTGGCGCAAGCGGAGCGCGAGTTGAAACGGCTCGAATTTATTCCGCCCGCCAGCCCGGAATATTCCGTCATCGTCAGCTACGTCGAGACGATCGCGGAGCTACCGTGGTCGAAACAAAGCGAGGACAATCTCGACCTGGACAAGGCGCAGGAGATTCTCGATCGCGACCACTACGACCTCGAGAAAGTGAAGCGGCGCCTGATCGAATATCTCGCCGTGCGCAAATTGAATCCGACGGGCCACGGCCCGATTCTCTGTTTTCTCGGGCCGCCCGGCGTCGGCAAGACGAGCCTGGGCCAATCCATCGCCGACGCGCTTGGCCGCAAATTTTCGCGCATGAGCCTTGGAGGCATTCGCGACGAAGCGGAAATCCGCGGCCATCGCCGCACCTACATCGGGTCGATGCCCGGCCGCATCATCCAGGAGTTGCGTCGCGCCGGGACGCGTAATCCAGTCATGATGCTGGACGAGATCGACAAAGTGGGCACGGATTTCCGCGGCGATCCGGCCAGCGCGCTGCTTGAAGTGCTCGACCCGCGGCAGAACAACGCGTTCGTCGATCGCTACCTCGACGTCCCGTTCGACCTATCGCAGGTGATTTTCATCGCGACGGCGAACTACATCGAAGGCATTCCCGGCCCGCTCCGCGATCGGATGGAAGTGATTTCACTGCCTGGCTACACCGAGCGAGAGAAATTGGAGATCGCCCGCAAATATCTCGTTAGGCGGCAGCTTGAAGAAAATGGACTGAAGCCGGAGCAATGCGAATGGAAGGACGACGCGCTGCGGCTCGTCGTGAACGACTACACGCATGAAGCCGGCGTGCGCGAGCTCGAGCGGCAGATCGGCGCGGTTTGCCGCGGTGTAGCGGCGCGGGTTGCGCGAGGACAGGCGGAACATGTCACCGTCACATCGGAGATCGTGACCGAAATGCTCGGGCCGGTGCGTTATATCCGCGAGAAAGCGCTGACGACGAGTACGCCCGGCGTGGTCACCGGTCTCGCCTACACCCCGTTCGGCGGCGAGATCTTGCTCATCGAAGCGACGCGTTACCCAGGAAAAGGCAACGTCACGCTCACCGGCCAGATCGGCGAGGTGATGAAAGAATCCGTGCAAGCCGCGCTCAGTCTTGTTCGGAGCCGGGCCGCGTCGCTCGGCGTGGAGCCGAAGGATTTTGCCGAGAGCGATATTCACGTCCATGTGCCGGCAGGCGCGGTGCCAAAGGACGGACCATCTGCCGGCATCGCGATGTTCACGGCACTCGCGTCGCTCTTCAGCAATTCACCGGTGCGCGCCGATGTCGCGATGACGGGCGAAGTCACGTTGCGCGGTCTGGTCTTGCCGATCGGCGGATTAAAAGAGAAAAGCTTGGGCGCCATGCGCGCCGGCATTACCACCGTGCTCTTTCCGAAATTAAACGAAAAGGACCTGGTGGACATTCCCGACGAAGCGAAAGAGAAGATCAAGTTCATCCCGGTAGAGAACGTCGATGAGGTCCTCGCTCACGCGCTGCAAAAGAACGCCGAATGAGAACAATTCTTGCCGCCGCCATTTTGTTCCTGTTATCGGCCATCGCCGCTCCTGCGGAACAGGCCGCGGAGCCGATCAAAGTCGGAGCATTCAGCTTCGTGATGCCGGACGGCTGGAAAAAGGTGACGCCCTCTTCGCCGATGCGCAAAGCGCAGCTCGAGATCGCGCAAGGATCCGACAAGGCCGAGGTGACCGTTTTTCAGTTCGGCGCTGGGCAGGGCGGCACTGTGGCGGAGAACGTCGCTCGTTGGTTTGCCCAGTTCCCGGGCAGCGATGAGAAGCGGAAAACAGAGACGGTCCAGGCCGGTACCGTCAAAATCACTTATGTCACGACTGAGGGAACGTTCAGCAGCGGCATGCCCGGGGGTCCGACCACGCCCATGACTGGTTACGCGCTCTGTGGCGCGATCCTCGAAAGTCCGGACGGAAACGTCTTCATCAAAATGACCGGACCGGAAGCAGTCGTAAGATCTGCAACTGAAGCGTTCAAGAAGATGGTCTCCGAAGCCGCAAAAAACTCTGCGCCGCGCGCGTAGTGCGGCAGAGCTGGGTTCGCGCGGCTTCAGGCCTTCAGTTCGTCTCGCGCTCAGCGCCCTTGTAACCAAAATTTTCTCGTCGAGAAATTCAAACTCTATTATTCGTGGCCAAATGAGCTCTCTAGACCAAAACAGCAAACGCATAAGACTGGCAACCTTATTGATCGTGGCGGCAGTGACTGTCTTCCGAGCCAGCGCAGCTTCGGCGGCTCCATTGGGAAGAGACTTGGTGGAGCTTGAATCGCATATCAACTGGAGCGCAGTGGACAACGCCTGGAAAAACATCAGGCCCAGATGGGTCGCAACCACCGCTGCCTGCGACAGTCCCGAATGTGTGGCGAGGCAATTGTTAGAACTCGAAACGCACGTGAAATGGAAAGCGGTGGAAGCGGCCTGGACGAAAAGGAGAAGTGGCTGGGTGAACGATTGCAGAGCCGCCAGCACGCATCGCGAGGTTGCCAGCCTTTTGTTGGAGTTTGAGCAAAACGTCGGATGGCAAGCGGTTGACGAAGGCTGGAAAGCGCGCCGGCCTGGATGGGTCGCTCAGGTTAAGGGTGATTAACGCCTTATTCCGGCGAAGCCGACCTGACACGGCTCACTTCCTCCGGATGGTACTTTTGCCAATAACGCATGGCTCCGCTTACCGCCATGAAGCTGGGATCGGCGCATTCGTAGTCCCGGATCTCATCTTCGGTAGCGCCGCTCGCTTGCAATTCAGCGGCGACATATTGGGCGAAGGCCGAAATCAGTTGCTCCTCGTCCTGGCCGCTCTTGATTCGATCGCGAAACCAGACCGCCCAACGGCGGATGCGTTCCTCCAACGCATCGAGATGCGCTGAGATAGACCCTTCAACCGGTCCGAAGTGAGGCAGATATAGTTTCTTCGCGTTGAGCGCGCGGATTTTTTCAATCGATTCCAGCCACAATTCGATCTGCAGCTCTGGCGGAACGAAGGGCGGGACAGGCGGACCCCCACCCAATCGCACCCCGGCCACATCGCCGCCAAAAACGTTGTCTTCCCATTGATAGACATGGTGATGACTGGCGTGTCCCGGCGTCGCGATCGCGCGCAGTTCAATTTGGCCAACGCGGACAACGTCCATGTCTTGCAGGACTCTGACGCTTCGCTCGGCAATCGGCGCGAACTGCCCCCAAAGCCTCTCCATTTCTTCGCCGTAAATGCGGGTGGCAGAATCGATGAGTCTCGAGGGATCAATGAGGTGCGGCGCGCCGCGAGGATGGACGTAAATCGTCGCGCCCAATTCCGCGAAGCGCCATGCGGCGCCGGCGTGATCGAAATGAATGTGACTGAGGAAGACGTGCCGGACATCTTTGGCGGCGAAACCGGCCTGCTGGAGTTGTTCGGCTACGTTCGTGAAGGTCGACTCCGGTCCAGTGTCGAAAAGCACGAGGCCATCGTCAGTCTCGATCGCTGTCGCGGCGATGATGCCGGGCCTGCCCAGCTGGCGTGCGTCGAAGATGTGGACGATCATTTCCAAGCCAGTGTCGAACGAAAGCGCTTCACGAGAAAGCCGTCAAATAGGAGCGCGACGATCCGCCGAAACAACTCGGAAAAACGGGCTCCACCGCGCGACCCGAAAGAAAAGAATCTGCCTGTGGCATGACAAATCCGTTGACGAGTGCGACTCATTTGTGAGAAATATAAGAATTATTAGAACAACCCGCGGCTTAACCCGGCCGCAGCATTCATCCATATCCTATGAACAGAATCGCTCTCATTCTTTCCGTTACCGTGGTCGTCACGGTGCTCATGTGCTGGCTTATTCCTTCGCCGGTAATTAACTAAACGAGTTAGATTTACCTGGTCTTGTCGTGCGGAATCCCGCGCGCCGAGACCAGGTAAACGGCGAAGCTGCCGAGCCAGTGCCCCCCTTCGTAATGCGCACCGGTCACGGCTGCCAGGCCGGCGCGGCCGTGGGCTTCGGCCGCCGCGGCGAGCGCCAGCCGGCGCGGATCGTCCGCGGGAAGCGCTGAGAGGATACCTTCGAGCATCCAGGCCCGGCTCAAGTTCAATCCGTCGAGGTGCGCGAGCTTTGGATCGCTTGGATCGGGCGAGACGGTAACGGGCAGCCAATCAGCTTTGGCAGCCGTTGGAATTTGAGGGATGAATTCCTTTAACCAACTGGCAAACTCAGTGCGGGAAAGCACACGGCGCATCAGGTCTGCTTCAGCAAGACAGGGAGAGAGAAAGTCTTCGCCGGAAGGTTCGTAGGCCATCGGGCAATTCTTGTCCGCGCGATAGAATTTCCGCGCCTGGTCGTCGAGCAGCTTGGCGAAACTCTCGTTACCCGTCGAGCGCGCGTAATCGAGCATGAGCCCGAGCGCGAACGCGGTCTGCGCGTGCTCGCCGATCCGAACCGGATGCGACAGCTTCGGTAACCACGTCTTCAGTCGATCGAGCGCTGCTTCCTCGAGCGGGCGCAAGTTCGCCAACATTTCCTTTGATTCCGGATCATCCCATTCGCGCAGTTCGGCAATCAATTGAAGCAGCCACGCCAATCCGTATGGCCGCTCGAAATTGGTCCGCCCCTTTTCGCGAAGATAGGCCGCTTCCTGTTTCAGGTTGGCG
>JBEEHC010000090.1:0-4857 GCA_041167205.1 Verrucomicrobiota bacterium | reverse complement strand
GCGAAGATTCCTACAAGGATATCTCGGCTTTGCTCGACTGGATCCGCACCCGGCAGGGTCTCGATGCCGAGCGGGTCATGGTGACCGGCGGTTCCTATGGCGGATTTATGACGCTGGCTGTCGCGTCGAATTACGCCGATCGAATCCGTTGCGCTCTCGACGTAGTGGGTCCCTCTAATTTCGTGACCTTCTTGAAGAACACCGAGAGCTATCGGCGCGATCTTCGACGTGTGGAATACGGGGATGAACGCGATCCGAAAATGGCCGAATTCCTTGAACGCATCGCTCCTTTGAATAACGCCCAGAAAATCACGAAGCCGCTGTTCGTCGTGCAAGGCGCGAACGATCCGCGCGTGCCAAAGACCGAGGCCGAACAGATCGTGGCGACGCTAAAGAAACAGAGCACGCCGGTATGGTTTCTCATGGCGAAAGACGAGGGCCACGGCTTTGCCAAAAAGAAAAACGCGGATTTCCAGTTTTACAGCACGGCGCAATTCATCCGGGAATATCTACTGAAGTGATACCGTCTCGTCGTTTGAATGATAGAGCCTTGGTCGCAGCCTTCCTGATTACTCTCTGTTTGGCTGCTCATGCGCGAGCCGGCGACGAAATGCTGCCGAACCGCAAGCTCACGCCGGGGCAGCTCGTGCGGAGGGACAAAGACCGCCACGGCGTCACGGAAGAAATGGAGCGAAGGGTGTTCGATCGTTATCGCATTCCATGGCGGAGACGGCCCGAATTCAAGGTCGATCATCTTATCCCCACCGAACTTGGAGGCGCGGATACGGTCGAGAATCTGTGGCCGCAAAGTCTCTACGCCAGACCTTACAACGCCCACCGAAAAGAGTTATTGACCCAACGTCTTCTGGCCCGCATCGCCGAGGGGAAAATGACGCTCGCGCAGGCGCAGAAGGAAATCAGCGAGGACTGGATTTCCTGCTTTGTCGACAACTTGGGAATCGTCTATCTGCGATAACCTCGCGTCGCGAGGAGGGTCGATTCTCTTACGAAGAGAATTTTCCGTAGACGGCGATCAACGGATATTTGCAGCGGTTCTTCGTCCAGTAATCGCTTACAAAACCGGTCTTGGTCCGAATCACGACATGGCCTGTGCTGCCGTGGCCGAAGACCAGCACCGCACCGATCGGCGCAGCGAATTGATCGCGCACCGGCAAACGCTTGAAGCCATAATTGCGCACCAGCTCTTCGCCAGCCTCCGCCGCGTAATTGCTTTTCGGGTAGGAGCCGATCACGCCGGAGGCGACGAGCGCCTCTTTTACATAACGCCAGCAGCGAGCTCTGGAACGCGCGTTGGCGCGTTCCTGGGCAATGGTGGCCGCGCGACGCAGCCGCGGATCCAAGCGCGCATCAACTCGCGCATCCGGATGGCCGATCGGCACATTCCAGTAATGGCGAATGATCCGAGCGGAACCGGTCGATCCTTCCGGCGTTCGATAATAAAATCTGGACCTGGAAGAGGCCAGGCCCTCAGACCGGACTTCGATCGTGGAAAGGGTGAGGCCGAAGCCGCAAAGGAAAACCAACAGAAGGAGACGTCGCACGCATTGTGTGTATGCAAGGCTTGTACCACCAGCGCAAGCGTTTTCCGCGCGAAGGCGAATAATTCTTACAGCTGCGCCAATTCGAGAGAAATGACTCCAAATTTTGAGAAAATAGAGCATTAACCGTAAACGGTCCGGTATTCTTACCGTTGCTCGATGAAGCCGGGATTCGCCACAATCTTTGAATGAAAAAGTGCGGAAACCTTGAGGCCGGTTGCATCGTCCGCGGTCGCCATCGAAACTCGAACGCCACCAAAATGTCAGACCGATTCACCATTCGACCTGCCACATTGGAGGACGTGGATGCCATCGCTGAACATCGCGCGCGCATGTTCGATGAAATGGGGCAGGTCCCGCCAAAAGCGTTCCAACCGTTGCGCGCGAAATCGTCGGAGCGCCTCCGCGATTTGTTAACGCGGGGCGAATATATCGGATGGCTCGCGATCCCAACGGAGCATTCAGACATCATTGCGGGCGGCGCCGGGGTTCAGCTCCGCAACGTTCTGCCGCACCCCCTCCCCGGGGCGAAAGAAGGGAATGGAATCGCAGATGGCCGGCATGCTATCATTCTCAATGTGTTCACCGAACCGCAGTGGCGCCGTCAGGGCGTGGCCGTGCTTCTTCTCCGACAGATAATCGAGTGGGCCCGCGCGGAGCGCCTCGACCGGCTCGTACTCCATGCCTCGGAAGCCGGGCGTCCGCTTTATAAACGCCTTGGTTTTGTCGGCACAAGTGAGATGCGCCTGGCCAGCGAATAGATCGGCAAACCGATGGCGCAATTTCCCGAAGAACAATCCAAGTCCGGCGAATTCAAACGCCAGGACGATGTATTCCGTGATTGGGTGAAGCGCGATGGCTCCGCGCCTTACAAACCCGAGCGCGATCGTTATCATCTCTACGTCTCGCTCGCCTGTCCCTGGGCACATCGGACGATCATCCTGCGCAAGCTCAAAGGTCTGGAGGAAACGATCGGCCTCACGGTGGCCGACCCCGTGCGCGACGAGCGCGGCTGGGCGTTTCGAAACGGTCCCGGCCATTCCGAAGATCCCGTGAACGGCTTCCGGTTCTTGAGCGAAGCCTACCGCGCGACCGATTCCAATTATCACGACCGCGTGACCGTGCCGGTCCTCTGGGACAAGCAAACGAAGCGCATCGTCAGCAATTCGGACGACGATCTTCTGCGCATGTTCAACAGCGAGTTCAATGACTTCGCGACAAACGATTACGACTTCTATCCCGCCGACCTCCGCGGCGAAATCGACGAGATCAACAAGCTCGTCTACGAGCGCGTGAACAACGGCGTTTATCGCGCCGGTTTCGCCACGGCCCAGCGGCCATACGAACGCGCGGCGAAAAGATTATTCGAAACGCTCGACGAACTCGACGTGCGTCTCGGAACGCAGCGCTACTTGTTAGGCCAGCGCATGACCGAGGCCGACTGGCGCCTTTTCCCGACGCTTATTCGCTTCGACGCCGTTTATCATGGCCACTTCAAATGCAACCTCCGTCGGGTTGTCGATTACTCGAACCTCTGGCCTTACCTGCGCGATCTCTACCAGCACGACGGCATCGCCGCGACCGTGAACTTCGACCACATCAAGCGCCACTACTACATGACGCACGACCAGATTAATCCCACCCGCATCGTGCCGATCGGTCCCGCGCTCGCTCTAGATGCGCCGCACGGCCGGGAGCGCCTTGCCGACGCGTAGCCTGGGGGCGGTTTTTCCGCGATCTACCCCTTGGCGTAAACGCCAAGGAGCGCATACCGGCAGGCGTCCTTCGATCGGAAATCGCTCACGAAACCGGTCTTCGTTCGGATCTCGACATGCCCGGGCCGGTTACGGCCCTTGAAATACACGAGGACTGAACCGATCGGCGCCGCGTAGGGATCACGAATCGGGAGCTTCTTGAAACCATAGTCGCGCACCAACTCATCGCCGGCCTGCTTGGCCAGCGAAGTTTTCGGATAGGAGGTCACCGCGCCTGAAGCCAGCAGCGCTTCCTTCACGTAATGCCAGCAGCGGGACTTCGAGTGCGCGTGAGCGCGTTCATCCGCGATTGTCGCGGCGCGGCTCAGCTTCGGGTCCAAGCGCGGATCGATTTTCGCCATCGGATGAACGATTCGTTTTTTCTGGTACCCCTCGACGATCGGCGCTGAGACGGTCTTGCCGTTCCGGTCCTTAAAAACGAAGTGAGATTTCGAAGGGGCCGAGGCGGCGTTGCCGGTCGGTTGCTGGAGCACGGACTGAGGCTTGAAAGTCAGATTCTCGGTTCGAGCTGCGTTGGCCGAAACGGCCAGGGAGCAGCCGCAGACAATAGTAGATAGGAGAGTAATTTTTCGCACGGGAGCGCCCCCTATCCACTCGATGAGGCACCCGAGCAAGCGATTTTTTGTAATTTCTTTCACAAAAAAAGTAATACCTGGGGAGGGTCGAAATTGACTCTGTGAGTTCACCCCGGCATATGCAGCAATTGTGGGTCCCATTCGTTGAAAATATTGGGTTCGCGGCGAATTATCTAAATGAAAGATTGGCTGGAGCAGGCCGGACGACTTGCACGAACGACCCAGCATATCGCCCTTGTGGTCGGAACCCTCCTTTGCGCCGTCGCCTGTGCCGGGGCGGCCAAGTCGCTCTACCCGCCTCGGGCCGGCGAGACCCCCAGGACGGTTTACGTGATCAATCACGGCGCGCTGCACACAGGCCTGGCCGTGAGGCGATCGGACATCCCGCGCGGGGTCTGGCCAGCCCAGCGTGATTACTCTGGTCTCAAATATCTCGAGGTCGGCTGGGGCGACGATGATGGCTACCGAAAGCCACTCACGAGCGGGATCGCGCTGAAAGCCCTGGCCGGTTCGAAGCGTACCGTGCTGCTTTCTGATGGATTCAACACGCTCCGCGCAAAACTCGCTCACCCGAAATTTTCGATCATTGAAGTGGATCTTTCCGCCGGCGGCTTCGCAAGATTGTGCCGGCACATCGAGCAAACCTACGCGCTCGACGAAGCCGGCCGGCCCATTCGCCTTGGGAAAGGCTGGTATCGCGCTCGCGGCGCCTATTCCGCTTTTCACACTTGCAACACATGGGTCGCGGAGGGACTTCGCCAGGCCGGCTGTCCGATCACTCCCGCCTACTGCCTCACCCCGGGTCCGCTGCTGCGGCAGACTCGACGATTCGGGCGCGTTGTTCCATCGGCCCGATCGCGATAGGGAGGCACAACGTTTTCGGCGGTCATGGACCTCAGAGTCTTGGTTTCATTAGCAGACGCGACGCAGCAGTTGTATCTCGGATTG
>JBEEHC010000089.1:0-35670 GCA_041167205.1 Verrucomicrobiota bacterium | reverse complement strand
GGACTTGAACGATTTTCAATCCCTCGGACAGACCAGCAAGGTGCATCCGAATTTTTATCCTGTCCTCGACAAGGTGCGCGCCTTCGGCTGGGAGACGGTGCAGGTGGACGGCCATGACGCGGCTGCGATCCATGCCGCGATCACGAATCGGTCGGGAACGAAGCCTTTCATGTTGATTGCGCGGACCACGAAAGGAAAAGGCGTAAGTTACATGGAGAACGTGCCGGTCTGGCACTACCGCTCGCCCAGCCCGGAAGAATATCAGGCGGCACTGAAGGAACTCGAGGCCTCCACATCATGAGAAACACCTTCGCCAATACCTTTTATGAGATCGCTAAGACGGACCCGCGACTCTTCCTTGTGGTCGCGGATATTTCCCCTGTGGCGAGCGCGGCCGCTTTTCAAACCGAATTTCCGGAGCGATTCATTAACGTCGGCGTCGCCGAGCAGGTAATGGTCGGTGTAGCCGCTGGATTGGCGCTGCGTGGTTGTATCCCTTTCGCTTACACGATCGCCACCTTCACCATCTATCGTCCATTTGAAATGGTGCGCGTCGATTGTTGCTACCAAAACCTGCCCGTGAAGCTGGTCGGGATCGGCGGCGGCGTTACTTACTCCACTTTGGGCGGCACCCACCACACTCAGGAAGACATTGCGGTCATGAGCGCGCTGCCCAATATGAGTATCATCGCGCCTTGCGACCCTGCCGAAACAACTGCTGCGACGCGCGCCTGCATTGATCTGCCTGGGCCCGTCTATCTCCGTCTGGGCAAAGCGGGGGAACCGGACCTGACGGCGAACGCTCCCGATCCGTTTACCTTTGGCAAAGTGCGTCGCTTGAAGGAGGGAACGGACCTGTGCTTGCTCTCCTATGGCCCAATCACCAAGATGGCCGTGGACATAGCTAACCGTCTTGAACAAGAAAAGGGCATGAGCGTTGCCGTGGTAGCTGTCCATACCCTTAAGCCACTGGACCTCGAGGGCCTGACTGCAATTCTGGGAAAGTTCGCCGCCGTCGCGGTGATCGAGGAGCATTCCTGTATTGGTGGGCTGGGAGCGCAGCTTAAGCAATTAGCCTGGGATGTGCGCGCTGGCTGCGCGATCAAAACATTCTCGCTCAAGGATGAGTTCATTCACTTCTACGGTAACCAACGGGAGCTTTGGACTGCGCACGGGCTGGATGAACCCATTATCTATCGCGAACTGGCGGCCCTCAAATAATCCTCAGGGGCGGGACTGATGGCTTACATCGATTTCATTCTCCAGGTCCATAACGCTGCCAAGCGGAACTACGTCGCTCGGGTCACGGAATCGGACAAGGCGGAGTGTGCCACGATCTCAAAGCAGTTTGGCTTCGATTATTTTGACGGGGACCGCAAGTATGGCTACGGCGGCTTTCGATATGATGGCCGTTGGCTGTCAATCGCCCAGGCCATGGTCAAGCATTATGGCCTGAAAAGCGACGCTCGCATTCTCGATATCGGCTGCGCCAAAGGGTTTCTCGTCCACGACTTCATGAAGGTGCTGCCTCAAGCTGATGCTGTTGGAATGGATGTCTCAGAGTATGCCATTACGAACGCTATGCCAGAAGTTAAGGACCGGGTCAGTGTCGGCAACGCCGTTTCGCTGCCTTATCCCGACAAAACTTTCGATCTCGTCGTCTCGATCAATACGCTGCACAACCTGCGCATCTACGATTTGGAAAAGGCACTAAAGGAGATCGAACGCGTGGGCAAGCAGCACAAGTATATCGTTATGGATTCCTATCGGGACGAACGAGAGAAGGTGAACCTGCTATATTGGCAACTTACCTGCGAATGCATCTTCACCCCCCAGGAATGGGAGTGGATCTTTGCGCAGTGTGGTTATACCGGAGACTATGGCTGCATTTTCTTTGATTGAGCTTCATCTGACCGGGCAGTCATAGTCGTGTCTACATGCCATCTTTGCGCTTTCGATGGGCTTTCGGTTTTGTCCTCCTATGAGGCCCTGTATCGGGTAACCTCGGATTGCAAGCCCTGGCCGCCGGGGGGGCAACTTGGTGTTTGTCCTAGATGCGGCGGAGCTCAGGCGGTCATCTCCCGCCAGTGGGAGGAGGAGTCACGCAAGATTTACGAGCGCTACACCATATACCATCAAAGTGGCGGCACGGAGCAAAGCGTGTTCGATGCCGCGACTGGCGCCGCCAGCTCACGGTCCTCACGGCTACTTCACCGGCTGAACGAAGAACTACCTTTCCCTTCGCACGGCCGGTTGTTGGACATAGGTTGCGGTAACGGCACTACTCTTCGCGCGTTCAACAAGATAGCTCCCGGCTGGTCGCTGGCCGGCCTGGACGTAACCGACCATTACAAAACCGTGGTGGAGTCAATTCCAGGCGTCGAAGCTTTTTATACCGGCACGGCCGGGGTGGCTCCCGGTCAATTCGACGTTATCACGTTAATCCATTCACTAGAGCATATCGCAGAACCTGCGAAGTTTCTGGCGGCGTTATCGGATAAGCTCAACGTGGGTGGCTTGCTTGTAATACAGGTACCGGATTGCTGGCAGAACCCGTTCATGTTTCTCGTGGCTGACCATGCCACTCACTTCTTCGAGCCGACACTGCGCGAGGTAGTAGCTGCCAGCGGTTATGAGGCCGTTGTTACCGCCAACGATTGGATTGCCAAAGAGCTTACTTTGGTTGCTCGCGGGTCCACCCGCGAACTGCCATCGCGAGTCGCAGCACAGCCAGCTGATAAGATAGCGGTTGTCCGACATCGTTTGGAGTGGGTCGTAACGCTCGGGCAACACGTCCGCGCGCTGGCCGCGAAGAATGCACTGGGTGTTTTCGGCACGTCGATCGCAGCGACGTGGCTGCAGGGGGAGTTACACGACGAGGCAGCCTTCTTTGTTGATGAAGATCCGGGCCGCTTTGGACAAACATTCATGGGACGGCAGATTCTGCGCCCCAGTGAAGTTCTGCCCGGTAGCCAGGTTATGATTGCGTTGCCCACACCGATGGCGGAGCAAGTGCGCGCTCGTCTCACCCAAGAGGCACCCGCAGTAAATTGGCTCGTGCCGCCACCCTTGCCCGAGTAATAGGAGCACGAGCCAATATCAATTGATGAACCCGAACGATCAGCTCCCGGCAAGTGAAGCGCGGGATTTGGATCCGATAGTGACAAACTCATTGGATCTGACCATCGCCGTTCCATGCAAAAACGAGGAAAAAAACATTCTCGGCACGTTGGAGACAATTGTCTCGGCGGTCAACGAGGTAGGGTGCACGTACGAGATTATCGTGATAGACGATGGGTCGACCGACAAAACCAGTGTGCTTGTGGAGCAGTATCTGGCTGAGCATCCAGCGCTGCCTATCCGTTTGCACAAGAATCCGAGAAACCTTGGGCTTTCAAAAACGTACGTGAACGGCGCGTTTCTGGGCCGGGGTAAATATTACCGGTTCGTAGCTGGAGACAACGCCGAGCCCAGGGAAGCGATGGTTCAGATCCTCAAAATGATAGGAAAGGCCGATATCATTATACCGTTCCACTCCGAGCTTACAGGGAAGAGCCGTATCCGCATCGCCGTCTCTAAACTCTACACTTTCCTGGTCAATCTGTTCAGCGGTCATTCCATCCATTACTACAATGGCTGTGCGGTGCACTTGCGCTACAACGTCCTCCGCTGGCATTCCTATGCTTACGGCTTCGGTTTCCAAGCCGATATGATCACCCTCTTGCTTCAGCAAGGGGCGTCTTACCTCCAGATCCCAGTCCGGGTGGGCCACACCAATAAGGGCCGCGGGGCGTCACCCTTCCATATCAGGAATTTCGTCTCTACCGGACATACCTTGTTCGAAATCTTGCGGCGGCGGATAAACATCATTTTGTTCGGCCAGTAGGCTTTTGGCCTGTATTCTCCCTAAGGGCGTAATATCGTGTTCGCCGATGCTTGGGCGCCGTCAGAATGTAACGTCAGGATGAATGCAAAACAGGCGGTTTTCCTTGTAGCGAAGATAATTTTCGCCGTCGCCATCATCACCTGGCTCTTTCACAGAATCGATGCTTACCGTGTCTGGCTCAGTGTTCGGGAGGCGCATCGCGTCCCGATCCTTGTCGGTTTGATTTTATGGTTGTTCACCATCGTTATCGCCGGCTGGCGATGGAACCGGCTTTTGGGAATCTTTGACATTAACATTCCGCTAAGATCGCTGATCTGCGTCGTCCCGATTGCGCAATTCTTCTCCATGTTCCTGCCAGGTTCGACCGGGGATGACCTGACACGGATGCTCTATATCTCGCGCCTTGCGCCAGGAAGGGTAGCAGAAGCATGCACAACTGTATTACTAGATCGGTTTATCGGGCTGGCCAGCGTTCTCTTGCTCGCTGCCTTCTGCATCCCCTGGCAATGGTCGCTCCTGTCGGCTTCAAGCCAGACCTACTGGATAGCGCTCGTGATACTTTCTGCCGGTGCCTTCGTCTGCCTCGCCGGAGCGGTCTTTTTTTTGGCCGGTCATCCGACGCACCGATGGTTTGAAAAGCGGCTTCGTCTTCGTCCAGCACATTCTCTGCGCGATGAAGCGGCTCGAATCTGGGGCCTGTTGTGCGATAACAAGATATTGGTCGCCAAAGTCATTGGCGCCGCTCTGATCACGCAGTTGGTTCACTGTGTCATCTTTTATCTGGCCGGTTTCTCCGTTGGCATTCGAAGCCCGCTACTGATCTGGCCAACGTTTGTTCCGATTATTCTCGCGGCGAACGCACTCCCCATCACGATCGCCGGTATCGGAGTTCGGGAATATTTGCTCGTCCTCTTCCTGGGAATTATTGCCGGTGTCGACAGCGAGCACGCCCTGGCCGTTTCTTTCGTGATCTTTTCGATGATCCTGACGATCTGCTTGCTGGGCGGGTTGCTTTACATTTTCTATCGGCCGAAACGAAAGCCGACCATCCGGGATGAAGTCCGTTCTTCAGCGTAAGGCGTCTTGCCTTCGTTGCTGTTAAGCCATCGCCTTCTCGATTTGGTCGACGGCGTGGCGGGCAAAGGGAATGGAACAGGTCCAACCGGGAGAAACGGCATTGAGCAGGTGGGTGGAATGTTTATCGCCCTCAATCACGAAATCCATTTCCAATTTGCGCTCCTTGATGTCGAGCAACTGGGCGCGAATTCCAGGCTCGCCCCAGCGCGTGTAGTGCTCTGGTCGCACCCCGTGTGCCAGGCGTGACGCCAGGGCGACGAGGCGGGGACGCGAATACTTTTGCACCTCTGCGAGAGCAAGCTTCTGGAAGTCGAAGCTCGACGACATCATGAGACCTGCCTCTCGAAACAGGACTTCGATAAACTCGCCGAACTTGAAGTTGTCGAATCCGCGATACTGCTCGCGCCACAAGGCCGGAATAGCGGTGGGACCTATCTTGACGTGGCCATCCCCTTTGACCGTGAAGTGGACTCCGAGAAATGGATTTCGCAGGTCGGGCACCGGATAGATATTAGTGCGGAACGCGTCCGGCGGTTCGTCCGAGTAGAGATAAAGTCCCTTGAAAGGAAGAATGCGGTATCTCTCCGAAAAGCCAAAATCGAGGGCAATCTTATCGGCATAGAGCCCGGCCGCGTTGACCACATGGCCGGCGGTGAAGCTCCCTTGTGACGTCAAAACCACGCCCTTCTTAGCTTGCAAGTAAGAAACCCCCGTACGGATCGTAATACCCTCCTTGTTTGCGTCCTGGGTCATTTCTTCGATCACGCGCCGCGGATCGGCCGATGCGGTCGTGGGCGAGAAAATGGCGCGCTGGTGTGTTTTCACTCGCGGCTCAATCTCACGAGCCTCCTCTTCTGTCAGGTCCTCCAGCGGGACGCCATTAGCCAGGCCGCGGCGGAGCAACTCGTCCAATTGCGGGAGATCGTCCTTGTCCTTCGCAACCACGAGCTTGCCACATCGATTCAAAGGTATCTGCTTCTCCTCGCAATAGGCGGTCATCGCCTGGTTGCCTGCTCGCGTTAACTTCGCTTTCAGACTATCCGCGGAGTAATAGAACCCGGCGTGGATGATGCCGCTGTTTCGACCGCTGGCGTGAAGGCCGCACGCAGCCTCCTTCTCCAACAATGTTACCCGAGTGTCGGGAAATCGATGCTTCAACTCGCGGGCTACACTGATTCCAATAATGCCACCGCCCAGGATAAGAAAATCAGTCGAACTCACGAATTGGTGCTTCCATACTGCCCACTCACAAGGTGTTGTTCGCAGCAACTCATGACGGACCAATGGCGGGTGGGCGGCGCAGGAAGGCATCGAGTTCCGCCAGGCCTTCCGTCGAGCCAATCTCGTAGAAGCGCTCTGTCACTTCGTATCCTAATAATTGATTTTCGGAGAGAAGACCGCGGTAAACATCCGCCAGATCGAATGGTTCATCGTCCGGCCAGGATGCAAGGGCTTCCGCGCGCAGAGTGCCAAGTCCATAATCTATGTGCAGCATTTCCGGATTGCGCCGTTTCTTGTCGTAACGCAGGATTCGGCCCGCTTCGAACTGGATATTGCTCGTATCCCAGCGGCCTTGGTTTCTGAAAACGGTCATGAGCCCGGCCTTATCGCTCGCGGCAAAGGCGAGCGCCACCTTCCGGTAGTCGATCGGAAGATACGAATCGCCATAGAGAACGAAAAAGCGACGCCCCAGCAGGGGTAGCGCCCGCTTCAAAGCCCCACCCGTGCCGAGCAAGCGCGGTCCGTCGAAGGAGTACTCGACGTGCAGATCAAAGTTCGCGCCATCGCCAATTTCCGCTTCAATCATTTCTCCGAGATAGCCGGCGCAGATGACAATCCGGCGCAAGCCCGCGGAATGGAGCAGCCGCAGTTGATGCGCAAGAAACGGCGCCCCCGCGATAGTCACCAGCGACTTGGGAATTGTCTCGGTGATCGGTCGCAGTCGTTTTGCGAGTCCGCCAGCCAGAATAGCCACCGGCCAACCGGCCAGATCGGTCTCTTCCGCTGGCGCCGTCATTGATTCAGAATCTTCGTGCCTTCGAAGTCGAATCGGAAACGAACTTCCTTTAATCCTCTCTCGCGCATGGCATGGCGCAGCCGGGCCTTGTCTTGGGTGTAGAACATGAGAAAACCGCCGCTCCCTGCGCCAATTATTTTTCCGCCCAGCGCACCGTTAGCCATCGCGCAATCATACCAGTCGTTGATGTCCTGGTTGCTCATGCTTTGCGATCGCTCTTTCTTGCGCTGCCAATGGACGTCCATCAAGCGAGCGAACTCAGGCAGATTATCGCTTTCGAGGGCGGCTTGACTCTGATGCCCCAGCTCCTTCACGAAATGCAGATTCTCCGCCATCGCCTTGTCGGCTTGTTTGCTCCTGTCGTCCTGCTCCTTGAGGATCGTCGAGGCCGAGCGCGCGTAGCCGGTAAAGAAGAGCAGAAGATTATCCTCCAGGTTATACAAAGTCTCCTCCGAGACTTTCAGCGGCCACGCCTCGACCCGACCATCGGCTAGGAATTTGAAACAGGTGATCCCGCCGTAGGCCGAAATGTATTGGTCCTGCTTGCCTATTGGTTCGCCTAGTTTTTCCAACTCAATATGACAGGCCTGTTCGGCGAGTTCCGCCGGATGAACAAGATTCTTGCGCAACGCGTGCAAGGCCTTGAGTAATGCCGTGGTAAAACTACCCGACGAGCCGAGCCCGGTTCCGGCCGGGATGTCGGCCATGCTTGTGATCTCCAAATTGCGTTCTTGCACGCCTGCCAGCCTGAGCGCTTCCCGAATGATCGGATGCTTGATGTCCCCGATCGTGGCGGCCTCCTCGAGATGAGAATACTTCAAGAGAAAACCGTCCACGAAGCGGCGATGGACATTGATGTAAATGTACTTGTCGATGGCGGCGGCGATGAGAAACCCGCCGTGCTCCCGATAATAGGAAGGCAAATCGGTTCCGCCACCGCCCAGGGAGATCCGCAAGGGAGAGCGTGTGATAATCATCTCAAAGGAACGACAGATTCTTCCTGCGCTGGTTAGGTGACATGGAAGTCAGATAGTAGCAGGTCAGCGAACCCGTCTCAAGATTTGCCGCCAAAGGAACGATTTTACCTGATTATTTGCCTGATGCCAACCGCCTGAGGCGAGTGTCTTACTTCCTGGCGGTGGCAAACAGATTCAGACCGAATTTGTGATACTTGAGCCGAATCTGACTCGGTTTGAAGCCGGATCGGACCAGGATCGGCCAGAGATCGCGTTTGCCGTAATACATTTTGTGATCGTCCATCTCGACTTTCGGACTGAGGCCGAGCCGAAAAGCGGAGAACTCCAAAAACCGCTTTCCAAGCCAGGTCGGGACGTTAACCAGCAGCAACCCTGACGGCCGGAGCAACCGCCAGGCGGATTGAAGGGCAAAATGTGGCTCGTTAAGATGTTCCAACACAGAGATAAGCATGACCACGTCCACTGTTTCACTCTCCAGCTTCGGCAGTGTCTCTTCGATGGTGCCTTCGTGGAAAACAAATCTTTCCAGCGCCTGCAACTCCGGCGCGATGCGAAAGTCCACGCCGATTCCTAGCCTTAGTCTTGGCTTGAGGGCAATTAACTGGGTGGCACGATAGCCACAGCCCAGCTCCAATACGCGCAGGTCGTTCCGCTTTGGGAGGTAGCGGCGAATTGTCCGCTGCGATAGCCCAACCCCCAGCCGGTCGGCCAGGGTTAGCCCCCGCTGCCCATAGCTCTCCCCGTTGCGCTTACTCATCGCGGGATTTCGGCGCGACGCGGAGCGCCATTTCCATGAGCAGGGTGAAACTAAATGTCTGGAAGCCGAGGATAATAAGCAGAAGGCCCAGAATAGCCGGGTGCGATATGGCTTCCAAGCGGAGTCCGTGTTTCACGTAGCGGTAGACCAAAGTGCCTAGCAGCATCACTCCCAACACGACACAGCCTGTTGCTACCAGCATTCCGCGATCGTAGGTTACGAGTTCCTGCGCGCGCTTGACGAACCGCGGTCGAAGCCCGTGCATGACACGAGCCAGCACGCCGATTTGGACGGAGCTATAACCAAGAGTTGTGCAGGTCACGCCCAAGAGCATCCAGTAGAGGCCAAAGCCAATATTCCCAACCATCGCCGGTCCTCCCGCCAGACCAAACGAAAGCAATAATCCGAGCGCCATAAGGGCCAGGCCGGGCTTGAGCAGGAAGGAATCCGGCGTGTAAACGAGCATCACTTTCAGGTTCAGCCAGCCCGCGAGCCACGGCGACAGCCAACCCATCCGCCGGTGGTGACTGACGCGCCCGTCACGATCCTTGTAAAACCTCACAGGCACTTCGGCCGTGGCAAGACGCAGTCGCGCAGCCTTCAGGACCATCTCGCTGGCGTACTCCCAGGACTGTGACTTCAGATCGATTTTCTCCAAAGCGGTGCGGGTAAGTCCGCGCATCCCGCAATGAATGTCCGAGTAGTTGCTCCGATAGATGCGATTGAGAATCCAAGTCGTAAGAGGTGTGCCGAAGTACCGGTGTAATCCTGGCATCGCACCCTTCTCGATGGTCCCTCGGAAACGGCTGCCCATGACAAATTCCGCTCCGTTTCGAAACTCCTGAACGAAAGGAGTCAATTCCCGGAAGTCGTAGGTCAAGTCCGCGTCACCCATCACGATCCATTTTCCGCGGATATAAGGAATGGCATCGATGTAGGCTCGGCCAAGCCCGCGCTTCGGCGTGCGGAGAACCTCGCCACCATGTTCGAGCACAATCCTGGCGGTGTCGTCGGTAGAGCTGTCGACAATGAGAATTTGACCGTTCACCCCGGCGCGCTCCAGGCCTTCCTTGCACCACTCGATGAACTCACCCACCGTGATTTCCTCATTCAAGGCAGGGACGACAATGCTTAGCTCTATGTTGTCGCGCGCCGCGTTGCCCGGCACATAGTGTTCGATGACAGAGCTCGGCGCCGGTCCCGTGGCCTGGACGTCATTCCGCATTCCATTCCTCCAGCATCGCGGCCCTTCCGGTGCTCGCCTTTTCTAATGAAAATCCAGGGCGCATCGTTACTCTTTCCGGGCGAGAACCTGATACTGAGCGCCCAGCGGCACCTTAATCAGCCATTTTTCCAGCGGGTGAAGCCAGCTGAAGTAACCCGGGAAAAAAAACAGGTAGTCGGTTCGAATCACTCGAAATCGCTCCGAACCGATGAGCCGGTGCGAGTCCGGAGGCGGGAGCGGCATGGCATTTTCATCTATCTCCGAATGCTTCATGGCAAAAGCATGAACAAGATTCCAAGGGTTGTTTTCCCACATTGCGAACATACCGCCGGGCCGCAAGCAGCGATAGACGTAATTCATTGCCGCGGGCCGCTCCGCTTCCGGTATGTGATGGAACACCCCATTGCAAAATACCAGGTCAAGATCCTGTTGTGGAAGATACTTGGAAGGAGTTGCGAGCTGCACTGGCCTGCTTCCGACCGATTCGCGGGCCACGGCCAGCGATTCTTCCGATGTGTCCAGTCCTATAACCTGCTCTGCATCGAAAATATCCGCCAGCAAGGAAAGAGACATCCCAGTGCCACAACCAAAATCCATCATCCGCTTCGGTGCGATTCTTTGCTCATGCAGGAGATGAGACAACCAGTTCAGCCTGGACCGCGCGAAATACTCGCGGGAAGCCCCGGCGACCTTTAACCACGGCTTGAACAGCGCCTCGTAGTGGCGAGCAGACTTATCGAATTCGGCTGGCGCCGTTTCTGGGTTATGCACTTTCGATCTCTCTTCGCATGGCTTCCATGGCATCGCTTAGCGCCTTCGCGGAAGATCGGCGATTTCTCCAGCCCAACGCTTTGATCTTGGAGCAGTCGAAGCGCACAATGGGCACGTCGCCCTTCCAGCCGCGATCGCCACCGGTAAAATCATATCGCACCTGCTCCGATCGAAGCCCCACGGTCGCCACAGCCAGGTCCGCGATTTGCCGGACCGTAACGTAATCCTCGGTCGCAACGTTGAAAACCTCATAGGGCTCGGTGGCCTTGGCCGCCACGAGGAAGATCGCTTCCAGCACGTCATCAACGTGGATGTAGCTTTTCTTCTGGGTGCCGTCGCCGAGGATGCGGAGCACGGTTGGATCGTTCTTCAGCCGGCGGACAAAATCGTAGCCTACACCGTGTGTTTGCCGCGGCCCGACGACGTTGGCGAAACGAAAGACCCGAGCCACCAGGCCGAACATGTGGCAGTAGGCGGCAATGAGCGATTCCGAGGCCAGCTTACTCGCGCCGTAGGTTGAAATTGGAATACAGGGGCCGTGGTTCTCTGGAAAATCCACGGCCGGATCCTCGCCATAAACGCCGCTGCCTGACGTGTAAAATATCCGCGCGGCTCCAGTCTGGCGCATCCCTTCCAGAACATTCTGCGTCAGGTACGTGCCCTCCCAAAAATCGATATCGGGTTGCGTGATCGCCTTCGCGATATCCGGATTCGCCGCGAGGTGAAAGATTGTGTCGGAGCCAACCATGGCTTCGCGGACCCGCTCAGCATCCTTTAAGTCGGCTTCCGCAACAAACAGCCGACCATCGTCTGGAAGGTAATTTCGTTGCCCAGAGGTAAAGTTATCGTAAACAACCACTCTTTCAGTTTCCTCGGACTTCAACAGGTGGCCAACCAAGTGGCTGCCAATGAATCCGGCCCCTCCGGTCACGAAGGCTTTCATGACCGGTTTGGCGCTAGCTCTGCCGGCGACCGACGAGCCAGGAAGCTCCGCAGACAAAGTGCGACGGTAAGAAGCGTGAGCAGAGATGCCGGCTGGAGATAGCGGAGACTCGGCGCAACCGCGAAGGTGAACGTCACTCCCAGGATTATGACAAGATGAAGCAGAAGCAACAACGCGATTTGCCTTTCACGAGCCAGGTAGACTGCCGAAATGCCCAAAAGTGGTGAAAGAAGAACGAAATAGCAGTAAGGCCAGGAGATCAGGAAGAACCGTTGCAGAAATGTGGGCGGCGCTCCTATTATTCGGCCATCTGTGGCGAAATGAAAACTTTCCGCCAGCATCGCGTTCTGTTCAGGGGTAAGATCGTGGTGACCTAAATCGATAATCGCGTAGTGTCGGAGATCTCTAAGATTCCAGTACTGGGCGAAAGTTTGCGCCGCGAGACGAAGCACTTGCAGTGGGTTGCGTCGCAGCGCGCGCACAGCCGTTTCCTTTGCAATCTGACTGGCGCGCGTTGTGTCGAATTCCACCTGCTGCCAGCGATCAACTAGATAGTCCGATTCGAAACGCTGGTTGTTTCTCTCCGTCAAGTCTTTGATGTCGAACTCGTCGCCTTGTTCGATGATTCGCGCCAAACGTTCGTCTGAGGCGTCAGCTGGCGTCAAAATAGGCGCCCAAAAGGCCAGGAGATGGAGACCTGTGGCGTAGAGATAGGCTGGCTCCCGATCGCAGAGCAAGCCGTTCGCCTGTCGATAGGCGCCATGCAACAATAACATCACTCCGATGCTTGTTACTACATGAACGAAAGCGAGCCTCAGAGCGCGAAATCGGCCAGCTTGGGCGCCGCGGCGACTCCGCCATGCTGCCAATAGAATTGGGAAGAAGGCCATGGTCGGCAGGAGAACCGCATTTACCTGAACCACCAACAGGTAGCTCATTCGAAAACCTATCAGGAGGACCGAGAGTCCTTGCACGATGACCAGATGCCGGATACCGCGACGCTTTAGATAAAGGAAAGAAAAGTAAAGGAGCGTGACGTAGAGAAAAAGACTGATGGTCTCAGTCATGACATAGCGCTCCCATACCAGCTGTAAGGGATCGAGCGCGCAGAGTAACCCAAAGACGAAAGAGGCTCTCATCGAAAGTCCGATTACGGACCTGCAAGTGTAGGCCAACACTAGAGCTGTTAACGCGCTGATGAAGCTTTGGAGCAGGAGCAAAGAGGTCAGGCTACCCGTCCAAAGAGCTACCCAGCGAATTACATACCCATAGAAGTATGACCGATCGTCCGGAATCCACCCGGCCAGCGCCGTGGAAATATAGCAGGCTGAATCGCCAATGAACAGCTTTGGCAGAGGATCCAGCGCCAGCAGGAAAAGCTTTAGCGACACCAGGAGCAGGCAAAAGAACCACCACTGAGTCGGCTCGTTGGCACGCGCTGGAGCACTCTTGAGAGTTTCTGCTCGGGTTGTCATGAACCAGTTATCGGTCTCGCGTCTGAGCAGATCATCTACAGATAGTGAGACATGAACTCACGATAGTAATTCAGAATAGTCTCGATGGTTTCGCGAAGAGGCGTTCGGGGAGTCCAGCCGAGTTCCGAACGGATCTTCGAGAAGTCCGCGTGATAATCGCCGATATCAATGGGCCGCCGGTCTGCTGGGAAATCGCAAACCAGGTATTCTCCCCCGCCATTTATCTCCACGATGCGTTTGGCCAGCTCGGCCAGCTCGATCACTTCACTTCCACCCAGATTGTAAACCTGCCCCTTCGCTGAGGCGCTCGCGGCCACCAGGAGAAAGGCGTCCACTGCGTCTTCCACATCCGTGAAGTCGCGAAGTTGCTTTCCCCCCCAAACTTCGATCGGTTTGTGCTCGAGTAATCGACGAACCCAGAGACCCACAAACGTCTGCCGTGCGTCCTTGATGCGCATCCGCGGTCCGATCGTGTTGGTCAGGCGCAGGGCCGTTGCGTGAATCCCGTAAACATCGCTGTAGAGAAGATGATATTTTTCGGCCGCCATCTTGTTAATGCCATTGACGTCAACCGGGTTTAACGGGTGCGTTTCAGTAACCGGCAGGCTGGTAGGCCGTCCATAAATCTGCCGCGTGCTGGCGAAGATTATCTTGATCCCTGGATTGCAGACGCGACACGCCTCCAGGATCGAAAGCTGCGCACGACAGTTGATTTCAAGGTCAGGAACCGGATTAACCATGGAATCAAGGTGACTGGTCTGCCCGGCCAGATTGAAAAGATAGTCTTTCCCGCGAACAAGAGGCTCCAGACTGTAGGTATCTCGCACGTCGGAGATATTGACGTGCATCCGGTCCCGGAATCCTTCGATATTGAAAAGATTACCGCCGTATTCAGGGATCAGGCTATCCACCAGAGTAAGGTCCGCTCCGAGACCCGCGAGCCGGCGCGCCAGGTTAGAGCCGATAAAGCCCAGTCCTCCCGTGATCAGGACTTTGGCTCCTTCGAACTCGTTTCGCATAGACGGCAAACTGCTTACCACGTCCGCTTGGGTTTCTGCACTAATTACTTCAAGCGAAGCCGCGGCAGGAGGTCGTCGAGAATCTGAACCACCGATTCCTCCGGGGATTGCTCATCCGTCTGGACGACGATTTCCGGGTCCTCCGGCGGTTCGTAGGGAGCGTCGATTCCGGTGAAACCTTTGAGCAACCCAGACCGCGCTTTTTCGTAAAGGCCCTTTGGATCGCGTTCTTCGCAGACAGCCAGCGGAGCGTTGACGAAGATTTCGACAAACACCGCGCCAGCCTGCAAAGCGATCTGCCGCGCCAGACGACGGTCAATGCGATAGGGCGAAATGAACGACGTGATCACGACTGTCCCGGCGTCCGCCATCAGGTTCGCCACTTCGCTGACCCGCCTGATATTCTCCGCGCGATCTTCCGGGGCAAAGCCGAGATTCGAATTCAAGCCATGGCGCAAGTTATCGCCGTCCAGCACGTACGCTTGCGACCAGGGCATCGCCATGGTCTGGAAGGCATGATTTGCCTCGCGGAGAATGAAAATGCTCTGGCTCTCCAGCGCGTCGAGGTGCGAATTATTGGCTGTCATCAAACTGAGCCCGCCTGTGAGCATTCACACCGGAACATTCTTGAGAGGGCTAAACCATGAACAGTTTTTACGCCCGGTCAATCATTCTTATATAAATATATTATTATTAGATGTTTATATTCAAAATACGATTGCTCACGTCACGTCATCCTAGGTATGCCTTGGGAGCGAATCAGAATTTAAAGAGCTTAGTGGGATACAAATGCCGTTTACTTGGATAAACCACTTGCTTACTTATATAGATGTGGTGTTCAGTTGGTAATGGACACGGCACCCGATCCTGCTGCTGCTTCTAGCCGGATTGACCCGCAGACCGCAGCTGAGTTGTCGATTCAAGCTGGAACGGCCTTTCAGCCTCGCGCTCCGATCAGCACGCGAGAGTTTTTCGCTGGAAGATGGGAACAGCTGACAACCGTTGCCGATTCGGTCGCGCAGGCTGGTTTGCACATTGTCCTCTTCGGCGAGCGAGGCGTCGGAAAAACCTCTTTAGCGAACATTATTGACCGGCTGTTGTACGTGATGGCCGAGTCGCTTACTGGCAAGCCGCCTTCCCCTCGATTGGTTGCCAAGGTCAACGTCCACCAGGGCGACTCTTTTTCAGCCGCCTGGAGTCGGGTTTTTGACGAGGTTGCTTGGAGCGAAAACAAGCCCGTGATGGGACTGCGTCCATCCGCGGAGTACCAGCGCGTCACGCTAAAGGACGCTTTCAAAATCAGTGACGAGCCGTCGATTGATGAGGTGCGGCGAACCTTGGCGGCGATCCCGCGATCAGTCGTGATCTTCGACGAGTTTGATCGGGGCGCGGCCACACTCAGAACCGCATTTACTGATTTAATCAAAGCGTTATCGGATTACTCGGTCGATACCACAATCGTTATCGTGGGGGTTTCCGACACCGTCGATCACCTCATAACCGACCATGCTTCGATTGTACGGTCGGTCGTTCAAATTCAATTGCCGCGCATGAATGAACGCGAGCTAAGAGAAATCCTCGAAAAAGGAGCAAAAGTTCTCGGTATGAATTTTGATGTGGGCGCCGCATCCCTGATTGTCCGCATGTCTCAGGGATTGCCGCACTACACTCATTTGATCGGACTCCATTCAACGAGAGAGGCCCTCAATCGTTTGTCTCGTTCGATAGAAACGGAAGACGTGCACCGGTCGTTTGAGAAGGCAGTAAAGCAGGCCGTGCAGAGCATCCGTGAAAAGTATTCTCGCGCTATTCACAGCGCGCATAAGGACGCCCTCTACGACAAGGTGATTCTGGCGTGCGCGGTAGCTTCGTCAGCAGCGAAGGACGCGCTGGGGTATTTCCATCCCTCTGATATCCTTCCGCCGCTTGCGGACGTGCTCGATAGACCTAATACGAGCATCGCGACCTTTCAGAAACACATTAATGAATTTTGTGAAAAGGAACGTGGACCAGTTCTTGAAAGACATGGAGTGAAACGAGCGTATAAATACCGTTTTCATGATCCCCTGTTGCCGCCATACGTATTCATGACGGCAGTTGCTAAGGGCGATATCACCCTAGAGCAGATCAAGAATCTGACCTCGCCAAGGGCGAATGACAGTCCGGAGTTAGGAATTTGATTGCCAGCGAGCGGCAGCCGCTTTCCTGCAGTCTCAGATCGTTGAGCAATATACGTTTTTCCGCCCTCGCTTTACGGCCTTTCGCGCCGCAAGTTTGCCGAGCGCGACGGCCGCAGGATTCTTGACACACTGCTCGACTGTTCTGCGCGAGCCAGGCTGTTGCGGATTTGCCTAGGAATTCGTTATCCAGCCTCTAATCCGCGACCAGAGCTTAGGGGCTTTTTTCCGCGATGCCGCTTCATGAGAAGCGAAGCGTTCGTCTTCGGTCGAATCAATTTCCGCCTGGAGGCTTGCTTTTCGCGCTGTGGCCCGTCGACGCCCCGTCGCGATTTGTTCGTCAGTCCACGTCGATGCCTCGATCACTCGACTTCGATTTATCACGTAGTGCGAGCGGCAAGGATAACTCCAGTTCCCGATAGACGGCCAAAGCGAGATCGTTTCTCCATCGAAAGTCATTTGCCAATCAGTCGGCGTAAACGGAGTCACGACCTCTTCGCCACAGCCGCAACAGCAAAGATGAGCCGCCGTAGCGTAGTCAATGGAGACGTAAAGAATCCCCGGCTGTAAACGGTCTGGGATATGATGTACGAATTGATGTTCTAGGCGAGTGGCGGATGTCATGCGATGTCACGATTTAACAGCATGTTGCCGTCGGTAGTATAGGTGCTGTGGTGCTCCCTCTCCAGATCGCGATAGAACCCGCGGATTTTCTTCCACTTGATTACGGCCATCGCTGCGTTTAGCGCGTTCAAATCAGCGACTTGGATATTGGATGAATAGACATCTTCTCCTCCCTCGCTGGCGAACGAGACACGACCCTGATGAACATGGTCGCGCTTTTCTGGCGTGCTAGCTGTTACGCGAAGAATGCCGCCGAGTGAGCTGTCGACGAGTTCGAGCCCCATGCCGACATCGACGAAAGGAATGCCGAGCGCCTGCAGTTTCTCTATTATGAGTCGCTTCCCTTCCCCTCCATCAATGCAAATAAACGCGAAAGTCACCCCGTCCAGCAAATGAATGTTGCCTGCATTAAGCGAGACCGCGTGAGCGATGATCCCGCGATGCATTCTGGTATAGATGCTTTTGAAGTAGTCGACCTTCTTCGGGGCGTCCCGAAGCTCCTCGATAGAGGGCGCGCCAGGTGCGCGGAAAGCATTGTGTTGAAGAAAATCGTCATTGTCGAACAGCCGGATCTCGCGGCTCGGCGTTTTCGCCGCAAGATCGAGAACGTACGAACCGGTTCCGCCAAGCCCGATGATCGCGATGTGTTCCTTCGCCAAACGCTCGGTTAGAGCACCGATACCCGCGCGATCGGACGCGGTTTCAGTGTAGTTGAAAACGCTTTCCTCCTCCTCCTCCGGCACACGGAATATCCGCGGCGAAGAACCGGGTTTAACTACCGCCGCAGGCCCCGAAAGGATCGCGGCGTAAGTGGTCATCTTATGATAGTAATCAGTATATCCGGTGGCAGGCTTGCTCGAAAATCCGTACGTCGCAGTCACTCCATTGCCGAGGTTAATGTCGCCACTCTGGTTTGAAATTTGATGGATCGGCGTGCCATCTGAGGTACAGGGGTATTCCCCGTCAAAGTAAACCACGTGCGTGTCGGGGGGGCGCGTGACATCTCCCGCTAGGGCAAGGCTGGAGATCAGCGATGCCGTTCGCACCTGCCGCTGTGCATTCACGTACGGGACTCCACGCATGATGAGGAAACCGCCCCTGATCTGTATAAAGTAACCTTCCTGCCGAAGCCGCTTCAGGTCGGCGCTAAGACTTATCGGTTCTTGTGACATTGAAGATCGTTCCCTTCTTCTTCACCTCGACAGCTCCGCCAGCACCGAGCTCGCCTGCATGCGGGTTCGAAGCCGCGTGTTGATAGGTCACCGAGAATACGATGGTTGGCTCGTGCGAACCGGGGAAAGCCAGCTCCACGACCCGCTCGAAGGTCACATGCTTATCGTTCACAATGCGCGGCCGAGCATTCACGATGATTTCGAACGTCGGCACGGGCTTCGGCCCTGTGATGAAGCGTTCGATTCCGGCGGCGCTCAGATCGATGAGATCGTCACGTTCGATCAGCCGATCTTCGCCACCACGAACTTCGAGAAAAACGGCTTCTTCATCCTTGACCTTTGCTAATGTGTACAGTGCGGCGCCTTTGATAGCAGGTTTGCCCCACTCCAGTTGATGGTTGTTCAACGTTAGCTTGTAATCGCGGTCGGTTAAGAAGCCGACAAAACGTTCGGCACCGCGAGCACGAAGGTCGAACGGTTCGTCGAGGCGGACATCCTCGAAGTCGCCCGACGCAAGGATGGCGAACAGACTGTAGCTGTCCTGTGGATCGAGCCCGGCGCTCTCGAGAATCTGGCGCCCCAGCGGCATTGGATCGGTCACGCTGAGCGGTCGAAAGTTGAGGTCGCCCTGCGCAAAAAGAATGCGGTACGCATGGGCTCGCCGGAGCGGACGCCCTTCTCGCACGGCTTCTCCAATGTCGTCATATTCGGCAATATCGTTTGTCGGCGTCTTAGTAATATTCTTGTTGGTCTGCATAATATTAAGAACCGCGACCCATCCGGGCAGCGGCCTCGGCGGCAAAATCTTCCGGCTTTACCGGGATCCGCGAATGCGGGCCCGAGCCAGCTTTCCTTGCCGTTAATGCGGAGGCAGTTAAGGGTTCCTTACGCATTGACTGCTTTGTTCGCATACGCGCGAACAGATTGCAAGCGATTATTTGAAATCTATTTTTTAAGGAGGCGGGCGGCCCTCCAAGACGTGGGGCTCAAATGGCAAGGTCCAAGGCAGACTGCATCGTAACCCATCACCCAGATAAAACTTGTCACGGGGCGTAAAAAACGCTTATCTGCACTGTTCGCAAAAATTGCGAACAACTCACAACCAATACAACTAGAAATGATCAAATGAAACCCGCTGCCCAGACCGATACGCTTGGCAGTCGCATCAAAAACGAACGAATGAAACTCGGCCTCTCAATGCGTGCTCTGGCGCATGGTGCTGGCCTGAAATCCGTTGCCTTTGTAGCGGATTTGGAGAAAGGCTTTCGACATCCTTCACCGGATGTTCTGGAGAAACTGGCGGTCGCTCTCAAACTACCCAGCGCCGAGCTCCGGGAGCTCGATCGCCGGCCGCCTGTCCAAGAGATCCGCGACATAACCGAAAGGAATCCCGAGTGGGCGATGGCCTTCCGTCGCATGGTAGATGCCGCCAACGGTGGTGTCGTCACCCCGTTGAACGTCATACAATTCGTCAACAAATCGGAGAAGGAGCGAGCCTGAACCAGGCGAGTGCCCAGATTCACGTGCGCACAATTCCGCGTATCTCAGGCCGTTTTCCTTGTCGCCTCTGGGTGGAGGAAGACGAATTCGACGTAATCGCCCGCCACACTTTGCAAAGGCACGGGCTTTATCCTGAGACGTCGGAGCCGGTCAATATCGAGCTGCTCATCGACAAGCTCTTCCCCTGCGGATACCGGTTCGTTGCTCTTCCCCCAAGACTGATGGGCCGGATTATCTTCGACTCGGTAGGACCGCGTGTGATCGAACTCCAAAAGTCGCTCGACCGTCCTTACAATTCGTTGGTGAATCGCCGGTGTCGCAGCACGATCGGGCACGAGTGTGGTCACGGCATTCTTCATTCCCATCTTTTCTCGCAGCTTTGGAACGCTCAAGAAGATGAAACCGAAAAGCGGTTGAAGTCCGTGCTTAACGACAAATCACGTCATCTGGATGAGGCGCGCCGAAATGACGACGAAGAAAATTGGTTCGAGTATCAGGCCAATCGCATGATGGCCTCGTTGCTCTTGCCAATTCAATCGATCATCGCGGAGATCGGAGAACATTATGTTGAGCCCGATCACCATCGGCGCCTCACGCTGGGCGATCGACGGCAGCTCTCTATGCAAATTTCTAGATCGTTCGACGTCACCCCGACTTTGGCGCTCCACCGCCTCGCTGATATCTTCTACAAGGTTTTGCCTCGTCTGAACCATCTTCACGCCACTGGCGGCCCTCGCACCTACAGAACGATTGCCGATTTTTGTCATCCCGCCGAGATTTTCGCGGAGTTGCGCGCGGCTTGAATTGGAAATCTGGGAGAGAGCCGGCAATCGGGTTCGAACCGATGACCTGCTGATTACAAATCAGCTGCTCTACCAACTGAGCTATGCCGGCAATGACGCGCGCAGTGTAGCGCAGCGAGGGGTTTGCGACAAGCGCAGCGGCTACATCCGCGAGCGGACGTCTACCGTGAGCGGTTCCGCCGTCTCGAGGTTCTTGATCACCGTGCTGAGATAGACCGACTCCGGATAAAACGCCTTGTATTTCGTGATCTCGGCCCGGTTCATGACGCGGAAGCCGTAGCGCTCAAACATCTTTTCGCCACGTCGGCTCGCGAAGGTGACGATCTGCCCATAAACATGCCTTTCACCGCACCGATATAAATAACTCAGGTAGGCGCTCATCAGGGCACGTGTGGTCGACATCTTCCGCGCTTCCGGCAACAGATTAATGTGAAAATGCGGCGTCCGCCGCGGCGCGGCCGGGACTTCGCGCCAGCCGTGGCTCAAGACCCATCGAACAAACCGGCGCGAGCGTTCATTGTAGCGACGATAACGCAGCAGCGCCCGGAAACCGAGGACGAGATTCTGCTGAAAAGAGTAAAGCTGGTTGAGCAGCGGCCGGCGGGAGCCGAGCAAATAGCCGCAAAGCTGGCCTCCCAGTTCGAGCACGAAAGACGATTCCGGTTCGTGGTCGGTGTAATATGTCGTAAGAAAATCCGCGAATAATTCGTGATCTTCGTAGACCGGGTCGATCGGCTCGCCGAGAAAACCGGTTTGGCAGCAAAGCTGCCGCACGGCCTCGCGGTCGGAGGCGCGGTAGCTGCGAATCACAAGTGCGTTATCGTCCTTCATCTAATCCTGCCGGTAGTTTGCGCAGACCTCGCGGTAAATGCAAAGCAGTCCCTCAAAAACTCGCGGCCAGGAATAACGCTCGGCCGCCATTTGGGCAGCCGTCGCCCCCAGGCCTTTCAGATCTTTGGCAGAAAACGCCTCGATCGCATCGGCCAGCGCCTTCGGTCTATTTTCCGGGGCCCAGGATTCCTGTTCGTGAAAAATGATCCGGTCCATGTAAGAGCCGCGAATTCCCACCACGGGCGTGCCACACGCCTGGCTTTCCAACGCCACCAGGCCAAAGGTTTCTTGAATGCCGGGGTGAACGAACAAGTCGGCGGCGCGATAATAGCGCGCGAGTTCGACCGGATCGGCGCAGTAATGGATCCATTTCACGTTCCCGGTTTGCCCCTGCAGCTGGCGCAGCTCCGCGCGTTGCGGGCCGTCGCCGATGACGAGCAGCTCGAATGCATCGGGCCGGCGCTTCGCCAGCATCTTAAAGGATGCGAAAAGCATCTCCGTGTTTTTTTCCTGGGCGAGCCGCCCCACGTAGAGAAGAAGTTTTCGGTCGGGCCCGATCCCCAGGGAATCGCGCGTCTTGGCCGAGTCGGCGCGATCCGGAGAAAATATCTCGGTATTCACGCCGAGGCCCACGGTCCGCACGTTGCGCACCCCCCAATTGTTCAGGAGCTGCGCTAATTGCTCCGAAGGAATGAGCGTCGCCTCGAAGCGGTTGTAAAGGTTGCGCACATATTTTCGTGCGGCCGGAAGCAGGACCCTTGCAGGGCCGCGCAAATAAGCCTCGGGGAAATGCGAATGATAAAACCCTACGACTGGGATTCCAAGGAGCCGCCCCACGGAAATCGCTTTCCAGCCGACCTGATATGGATCGCCGGATTCGATGATATCGGGCCGTTCGCGCTCGAGGATTTCGCCGATGGCGCGCAGATTGAGGAGAATGCGATAGCGCGATGAGCGGGAAACGAGAGGTGAATGAATCGAGTAGATTTGGGAACGTTCACCGCTGATTACTTCCGTTCTTGCGCCGGGGACAATGAGGATATGTTCGTCATCCGGCGATCTGGTTTGGATGTAGTTGATCTTTTCGTGGACGTAACGCTTCACACCCCCGCTGAGAGGCGAATAAAACTGAGTGAGATCGCAGATCTTCACCGGCTCATTGTAGCCGCTTCGCTGTGCGAAGCGCCAGCTAAGGCGCCGCCCGCGCTAGGGCTTCTCCAAGTGGCTCAAGTACTTTTCCGCCTCCATCGCTGCGGCGCAGCCGGAGCCGGCGGCAGTCACAGCCTGCTTATAAATGCGATCCGACACATCACCCGCGATGAACACGCCGGGATGTTTGCTTTCTGCAAGATGCCTCGCGAGTAAATAGCCGTCGGGGTCCGTCTCGAGTTTTCCTTCGAACGCTTTCGTATTTGGGTCGTGACCGATCGCGACGAACACGCAGGCAACCGGCAGTTCCCGCTCTTCATGCGTCTCGACGTTGCGCAACATCACGGCGGCCATCTCCCCTTTTTCATCGGGAACGTATTTCGTCACCACCGTGTTCCAGATCGGCTCGATCTTGTCACACGCGAGCACGCGGTCCGCCATGATTTTTGAAGCGCGCAATTTGTCGCGGCGATGAATGAGGTAAACCTTCGAGGCAAACTTGGTCAGAAACAGCGCCTCTTCCGCAGCCGAATCGCCGCCGCCGATCACGCAGACGGGGACATTGCGATAAAAGGCGCCGTCGCAGGTTGCACAGGAGGTCAACCCATGGCCGACAAGTTTCTCTTCGTTTTCGAGCCCAAGCCAGCGCGCCGCCGCCCCGCTGGCGATGATCAGCGCGCGCGTCTCGAGCCATTTGTCGTCGACTTTAATCCGGACGTGGTCCTCGCGACCTTCAAAGTCGGT
Organism: Verrucomicrobiota bacterium; assembly: GCA_041167205.1. GTDB lineage: Bacteria > Verrucomicrobiota > Verrucomicrobiia > Chthoniobacterales > UBA10450 > AV80. The sequence continues at coordinate 12,523 of JBEEHC010000089.1, read as the reverse complement.
CGCCTCCGAATACGAAAAGCGCGCACCGAATTTTTCTGCCTGCGCGTGCATGTTCAGAATCAGTTGCGGGCCGTCGATGCCCTCGGGAAAGCCGGGGAAATTCTCGACCAGCGTGGTGGTGGAGAGTTGCCCGCCCGGTTGGCGGCCTTCCAGGACCAGCGGATCCAAATTCGCACGAGCGGCGTAGATCGCTGCGGTCAATCCCGCGCACCCGCTGCCGACGATAATCACTTTCTCCATCCATTGACGTTAGCATGGCCCGCCCCGCTTCAAAGGGCGCCGACTGTCATTGCCCCGCTGGCAGCCCGTTCTACTTTGCCCGATGCCCGAACTGGCCGAGGTGGAGTTTTTTCGAAAGCAATGGGACGGCGGCCTCGACCAGAAAATCATCGCGGTGCAGCTCCATCCGCGGAAACGGATTTTTCGCGGTGCCGATGCGCGGAGGATCGTCGGACACCTGACTGGACGCCGGTTCCTGCGCTCGCACACACGTGGAAAGCAGATGCTGTTCGAATTCTCCGGCGGGAATTGGATTGGGATCCATCTCGGGATGAGCGGCAAATTGCGGACCGAACCAGCCGGATTCCTCCCGGAGAAACACGATCACTTCGTCCTGCAACAAACGCGGCGGGCTCTTGTTCTTCGCGATGCGCGTCTCTTCGGACGGGTGCGATTTCATCACGGGAGCTCCGAGCCGAAATGGTGGCGAACAGGAGGACCCGATATTTCGTCCGCGAAATTCGATCGCGGTTTTCTGAACGCGTTCCTCGATCGTCACGCGCGGGCGCCGATCAAGGCCGTCGTGCTGATGCAAAATGGATTTTCCGGAATCGGGAATTGGATGGCGGACGAAATTCTTTGGCGCGCGAAGATCGCGCCTTCCGTTTTGGCCAGCGCGTTATCTCCAGCGCGACGCACGCGATTGCTCCGCGAGACACGGTTCGTTGCGAGCGAATCGCTGCGCATCATCGGTCCGGATTTCTCCGACCCGCCCTCCGATTGGCTGATCCATCAAAAGTGGAAACGGAAAGGCGTGTGTCCGCGCCATCGATCGCCTTTGCGGCGGGAAACAATTGGCGGACGAACAACGGCCTGGTGTCCGCGCTGTCAGAAATAATTACGCGCAGCTATCGGCGCGCTTCGGCGCTCAGCCGCAATTCGAAAAAACGTTGCCACTATCCGAATCCCCGCGACAAATGTGCCACGCAGCGTGCCCGAAACTTTCGACTCTCCTCCAGTCCGGCATCGATGGCTCACTGGCACCTCCAGAATGCGCAGCCCTGCGCGCGCGGCGCGCATCTGCATCTCGAGATTCCATCCGTAGGTTTCTTCCTTCATCCCGAGGCGACTCAGCGCATCACCCCGGATGGCGCGAAAGGGACACATATCGGTATAACGGACGCCGTAGAGAACCCGCAAAAGAAGGCCGGCGATGCGGCCGGCGAAAAGTTGCTGGAAATTCATGCTTCCCGGTTCGCGCTTTCCTCGCGTCCGTGAACCGATCACGAAATCCTGTTCTCCGTTGACGATTGGTTGCACGAGTTGTCCCATCAACTCGGGGCAATCGCTGCCGTCGCCATCGAGAAACACTACGATCTCACATTGGGGCGACAGAGCGCGGACCCCCGCGGCGCAGGCGCGACCATAACCGGGCAGAGGTTCCGTGACCACCCTGGCCCCGGCCCCGCGCGCGCGCTCGGCTGTGCGATCGATGCTGCCGTTATCAACGACAATGATTTCGCCGGGCAAATTAGTCGTTAGGCAGCCCGTCACCACGCCAGCGATCGGCTCCTCTTCATTCAATGCGGGAATTATCACCGAGACACGCGCGCCGATCGCATTCATCAAAGCACCAGCCACGCGAGTGAAAAATAGAAGGCCAGCGCGAAGAAATCCGTGACCGCGAGCGTCACCGGCCCCGCAGCAATTTTCGGATCGAGTTTCAGCCAGTGCAGAAGCGACGGGACGCTGAATCCAAACAAACATGCCGTGACGAGAGATACCGCGATGCTTCCGCCCACGACCACCGCGCCATTTACATCGCGCCGCCATAACCAAACGATTGCGCTCACGAGAAGGCCGCAGGCCAGGCCGAGCAGCAGCGATGTCACAATTTCCCGACGCAGGTTGTCGAGAAACCAGCGCCGCGACAGCGTGTTCACCCGCAGCGCTTGAATGGTGAGCGTCATGGATTGCATGCTGACGCTCTCGTTGAGCCCGAGCACCATGGTGAGAAAAAATGCCACGACCAGGCTGCCGGCGAGCGTCGCTTCGAACGCGCCCGCGAGGACTGCGCAAGCTGTGCCGGCGCCGACCGTGGCGAGCAGCCACGGGAAACGGTAACGAAAGACGCGCCACGGCGATGCGCCCCGAATCTGGGCCAGCCGAAAACCGAGCGCTTCGAAAACGTCATCGCCGAGATTAGCGACGGTGGGCCGTTCTGCTTCGCGTTCGCCCGCCTCCAGCATCTCTTCGGCGAACAAGCTGACATCCACGATGCCCACCACGCGACGCGCACGGTCCACGACAGGAAACGCGAAGAATTTGTAGAGCACGAAAAATTCGCATGCTTCCAACACCGTCGCGCTCGCCGGAATCGCCACGACCCGGCGCACCATTATCTCCTCGAGCCGCGTCTCGAGCGGCGCCGTCAGCAATCGCCGCGTGGGCAAGACCCCAACGAGGCGTTTCTCGGCATCGGTGGCGAAAAAATAGATCACGCGTTCACCCACGCCTTCCCGCCGGATGCGTTCGAGCGCGTCAGCCACGCTCATGTCCGCGTCGAGCAGTGGGAAATCCGTGCGCGCGTGATTGACTATCGGCGAATTGAAATCCGGCAGGCTAACGGCCTCGCTCATCACCTACTTTTACGCGATGAACGATCCCTTTGCTGCGGAGAATGTTTGCGGCTTCGCTGAAATATTCGCGCACGTCCCCTTGTTGCCGAATCCAATCAAGATAACGGCCGATCCCGGCCGCCAGATCGACTTGAGGCGCATACCCCGCTGCGCGAATGCGCGCCGTGTCGCTGGTAAGGTGCCGCATTTCTCCGGGCCGGAATTCACCTTTTGCTTCGGGCGCAATATGAATGCCCAGCGCGGCGGAGATCAATTGGGCCACCTCGCGAATGCTCACGCCGCGACCGCTGCCGACATTCACCGGAAAGCCATCCAGCGTGTCTGTTTCGGCTGCCAGCAAATTCGCCCGCGCGATGTCCTCGACGAACGAAAAGTCGCGGGTCTGTTCGCCGTCTTCGTAAAGAACCGGGGGAAAGTTGTTGAGCAGCCGCGTGCAAAAGATCGCGATCACGCCGGTATAGGGATTGAAGATCGATTGCCGCGGGCCGTAGGTGCAGGAATAACGCAGGGCGACCGTTGGAATTCCGGTTTGCTTGCCCCAGAGCAACGTCAACTTTTCCTGGTCGACTTTCGTCAGGCCGTAAACGGTTTCGCCGCCGACCGGCGCGCGCTCGGGAGTCGGCGCGCTTTCCGTCACCGCGTGACAAATCGGACAGTGCACCGACCAATCGCCCGCTTGCAGTTGCTCGACGGGCCGGACCTCCGGAAAAACAAGTCCGTGTTCCTGACATGTCGCCGCGCCTTCGCTGTAAACTGCCTGTGAAGAAGCCACGACGATTTTCTTGACCGGGAATTTCTGCTCGCGGATCACCTCAAGCATTTGTGCGGTTCCGAAGCTGTTAACGTGGACATACTTCGCGATCTCGGGCATGTAGCCGCCGTACGCCGCCTGGTGAAAAACGACGTCGATTCCCCGCAGGGCCGAAGTCACTGCCTCACGATCGCGCACGTCGCCTTCGATGAATTCGACATCTCTTGCGATCCAGGCGGGTTTGCCTTTGCGGTGAGTTTGCGGCTCGAGGTTGTCGAGAATGCGAACGCTCCATCCTTCGCGCCGCAGTAAATCCGCGACGTGCGAACCGATCAGCCCGGCCCCGCCGGTCACAAGTGCGCGCTTGTGATGCGAAATCACGACTCCGCTTCGTTAGGCCAGATACGATCCCGGCCTTCTCGCTGCAAAAGTCCATTCAGATAGCCGCGAGTCGCTGGAGCCGGGTAACCCGCGGCCACGCTTCCGTCGGCGCCGAAAAAATCGTCGCAGAGGCGACGGAGTGTGGCACGATCGTCGACGTCGTACCACGTTCTCAGGAGATGGACGGTCAGGTTCATTTGTCGGGCACGTTCAATGGTTTGTTGCAAGACGCGCTCAGTGCTCCATGCGATATCTTGGAAAAGCTCTCGCTGCAGCCTCTTCAAGCCGATGAGATAATATCCGCCGTCGTCGGTTGGTCCCACGACGACCGTGTCTGTTGACTCCGCCAAGATCGTTACCGCCTCGGTAAAAGCTCGATGAGGCACAGTCGGGCTGTCGGAATCGATTAAGCAAACGGATTCAAACCCTAGCGCAAAAAGATCCTCCAGCGCGAATATGAGCCTCTCTCCAAACGTTTCTCCGCGTTGCGGAACGAGTTCAAATTCGACCGGCAAGATTCCTGCGTAGGTCTCCTCCTCTCCCACGGGAGTATAGACGGCGATCCCACGCGCGCTGCCTTTCGTCGCGGCAAATGAAATAGCGGCAGTCGTGTCCCGCAGAAAGCAGGTGTTGAGCTCGGCCGCCTCCTTTGGCGTGAGAGGAGGAGTCAGCCGGGTTTTCACCTGGCCGGCTCGGGGAGCCTTCGTCATAACGGCGAGAGCGCAAAGGCCCTTGTTTCGTTGAACGGACCCGCCGGGGTCAAAAACACGGTGAACACCTTTCATGGCTTTGTGCTGTTTGTGTCCTGCGGGAGGTGGGACGGAGGCTCAGAGGTCTGAGTTCTTAACACCGTTATTATGATTTAATTTATAACAGAGACCCAGTTCTTAATCTTATGGCACCGAACAACCACGCTGGAGTCTTTAGATTACCTCGCGGGGCGGCGCGCTGGGGCGTTGTTGATAACACCACGAGAGAGCCACCACAAAAGCTCTGGAGTTGAAGAATTCGAGAACTATTTGGTCTTATTCGAACTTGTTGGCTTCTTGTTGAGAGAGCGGTTAACAAGCGCGACGGAAATCGCGGTTGTCGTGGCGCGCGAGCATTCTCTACGGCGTGAGTTTCGCGGCCCTGATGAGATGAAAGAAGACGGATGGGGGCCACGCAGATCAGGGACAAGACGCGCTCGACGAAAAGGAGTTGGCAGAGCAACGCGGAGGGGACGCTCACGGGGTGAAATGGCATTTTCCTTTTAGAACAAGAAGCTCGTGGGATAGCCAGAAACTTTTAACGTGCTCACCTCCGAGTTAACGAACGGTGATTTCTCACCGAATGCATAGTGCTGGTGGGAATGCAGGCCGGCACCGTTTGACCCGAAGGAGACGTGGCCTTAAGCGCATTCGCGATGGATTTGCTCGACGAACTACAAACGCGGATCCTCTGCGGAGATGGGGCTGTGGGGACCTTGCTGCTCGAAGCCGGGATCCCACTCGAGCGTTGTTTTGAAGAGCTCTGCGTGACGGAGCCGGATCGAATTGAAAAGATCCATCAGCAATATATCGGCGCAGGCGCAAGGGTGATTGAAACAAACACCTTTGGCGCCAATGCGGTGCGTCTGGGAAGATTTGGATTGGAAGGACGCGTCGCGGAAATTAATCGCGCCGCGGCGAAGGTTGCGGTCGCGGCGGCCCGGGGAAAAGGTGTTTATGTCGCCGGCAGCGTCGGCCCCCTTGGCATCAGCGGGGACGAGGCGGTGTCTCGCGGAATTGATCGCGGGCACTGCTTTCGGGAACAAATCACCGCGCTGCTTGAAGGAGGAACGGAGTTGATTTTCTTTGAGACCTTCATGGACTTCGAAGAAATGGAGATCGCCCTACGGGCCCGGAAAGAGATCGGCGAAGGCTTGACGATTTGTTCTTTCGCCTGCGCCCTCGAGGGCCGGCTCTCTTCCGGAATGTTGCTGGTGGATGCATTTGCCAAGCTGCACGCTCTTGGGGCGCAAATGGTGGGAGTGAACTGCCTGAATGGTCCTCACAGCATGGTCCAATTGCTGCACCGCATTCCGCCGGAAAACCTACTCGCGGCCTACCCGAGTGCCGGCCATCCGAAATCTCACGAAGGTCGCTTCATCTATCACGCGGCACCGGACGAATTCGCGCGGTCGGCCCGCGAAATGGTTGCGGAAGGAGCCCGCTTGATTGGCGGCTGTTGCGGAACGAATCCAAAGCATATAGCGGCGATCGCCGCCGCCATCGCGGATCTACAGCCGGTGCGTAGCAAACCGGTACGCGTCGTGACCGAGCCGCCGCCTTCCCGCTGAGAGCCTGGTAAGGTGAAAAGTCGGCGTTCCTCCCGGCCGGGCGCGCCTTGCTCTGATGTTAGCCGCGTGTTTCTCTGATCACGAATTTCTGCCAGATGAGCTACCGAGGCGCTCACCGAATTTGCGTGAGTGGTTTGCAGCGATGAGTGTCTGGCGATGGTTCAAATTCGCCGCGCAATTATCGTCCAGCTCAGTGGTTTGATCATTGTTGGGATCGTCTTGTTTTTTGTTTCACGCGTTTTCCCCGTCGTCGATATTTTGGCGGGGGTTCAGCAAAGTGTTATGCAGTGGGGCGTCTGGAGCGCGATCTGTTATCCATTGCTCTATGCCTGCTGTAACGTCCTCCTCCTGCCCGGCGGCGTTCTCAGTATTGGCGCCGGGTTCTTCTTTGGGCTGTGGTGGGGGTTCCTTATCGCGTTGCTGGGGAATGTAGCGGGCGCAGCGATCTCGTTTTTCATCAGCCGATGGATCGGGCGGCAATGGCTGAGACGAAAATTGTTGCGAAATCGGACCTTGGTTGCGTTAGAACCTGCGGTCGAGCGAGAAGGATGGAAGATCATTCTTCTTAGTCAACTGCACCCTCTTTTTCCGACAAGCCTGCTGAATTATCTTTACGGTTTGACTCGAATTCGCTTTCGCACCTGCATGCTCTGGGTCGCGATCGGGCAGGCTCCTGGCTTGTTCCTTTATTCTTACCTGGGAACGCTTGGCCAACTGGGTTTAAACCTCGCGCGGGGCAAAACTCATCCGCGCGCGATAGAGTACCTTGTTTGGCTTGGCGGGTTTGCGAGTGCGGCCATTGTTTTGGTATTGCTGGGGCGAATAGCGTTGCGGCTGCTTCAACAGGCCGAGCGGGATGCGGCCGTCGAAAAGAATAGGGACATGGGCCATGCCGCTAATAAGTTAACACAAGACACTGTAGTGTAGGCTATTATGTATCTATATTGTCCGAACACCTCGGAATAGTTCCTCGTGGAACAAATGCACGCGCTCGAAAAGAAATACGACGTAATTGTGGTCGGAAGCGGCCACGCGGGAGTTGAAGCGGCCTTATCCGCGGCGCGCTTGGGCTGTTCGACGCTATTATTGACGCAAAATTTGGACACTGTGGCTCAAATGTCGTGCAATCCTGCGATCGGCGGACTGGCAAAAGGCCATATCGTGAGGGAAATTGATGCCTTGGGAGGTGCCATGGCGGCGAATACCGATGCGACCGGTATTCAGTGTCGAATGTTGAATCGCACGAAGGGTCCGAGCGTGCGGGCGCCTCGTGCCCAATGTGACAAGAAGGCGTATCAGTTCCGGATGAAGGCAATCTTGGAGCGAACACACGGTTTGGATATCAAACAGGCCACTGTCTCGAAAATCTGTACGGATGGGGCACGGAGAGTCACCGGTGTCGAAACCGACATCGGCATGTCTGTCTTCGGGACCGCAGTGATCGTGACCTCGGGCACTTTTTTGCGAGGGTTGTTGCATGTTGGTGAAAATTCCAAGCCCGGCGGCCGGATGGCGGACACGAGTTCCGGCTTAAGTGAGTCGCTACGACAGCTTGGTTTCGAGGTTGGACGCTTCAAGACCGGAACCCCCTGTCGAATCAGTGGTCGGTCGATCGATTTTGACCGCTGTGAAAAGCAGCTGGGGGATGAGCCGCCGCCTCGATTTAGCTTTTTGCCATTACCCGACCCCAGCGCCGGCGATGTGTTCACGTTGAACCGCGAACTGTTCTACATGGAACAAGTTGCATGTTGGATCACCCACACGACGGTGCGAACTCATGAGATAATTCGGAAAAATCTCCACCGTTCCCCGCTCTACTCCGGGAGGATCCAGGGAACCGGACCGCGTTATTGTCCATCGATCGAAGACAAGATAGTCAAATTCATGGACAAGCCTTCGCATCAAGTATTTCTTGAGCCGGAAGGGCGACATACCGAGGAATTCTATGTCAACGGGCTCTCAACCAGCCTGCCGTACGGCGTGCAGACGGAGTTTATCCGATCCATCCCGGGTCTTGAACGGGCCGAACTCATGCGGCCAGGGTACGCTGTGGAATACGACTATTTTCCCCCGACCCAACTTCACGCTACGCTGGAGACCAGAATCTTAGATGGGCTCTATTTTGCCGGCCAGGTGAACGGGACATCAGGGTACGAAGAGGCTGCGGCGCAAGGACTTATTGCAGGAACAAACGCGGCGTTGAAGGTTCGGCAGAGACAGCCCTTCATCATTTCTCGGAGCGAAGCCTATATCGGGGTGATGATCGATGATCTGACCAGCAACGGCACAGACGAACCGTACAGAATGTTCACCAGCCGGGCCGAGGAGCGACTTTCCCTCCGTCAGGACAACGCGGATCAACGGCTAACCCAAAAAGGATTCGAAATTGGCTTGGTCGACTCGGTTAGGAACGCCGTGTTTTGTGATAAGATGGCTGCCCTTCAAAAGCTGAGGAGCGTCGTCGAACAATTGAGGATCCAGGACAAATCGATCGTGGCGCTCCTGAAAATGCCGGATTTTCACTTGGACACGCTGCCACCTCACATTCGAGAGCTGGCGCCGCCAGAATTGTGGGACCTGGTCGAAACTGATTTGAAGTACGAAGGATATGTTCTGCGGCAGGCCGGTCAGAACAAAAAGCTCGCGCGCGACCAAGCCCGGCCCATTCCGAGCGACGTCGACTATGAACAGATTGGGGGTTTGAGGCGGGAAACAAGGCAAAAGCTGGCGGCCGCGCGGCCGGATTCTATCGGAAAGGCCGGTCGGGTGAGCGGGATCACGCCGACGGACCTGTCCATTATCTCTATTTGGCTGGAAAAGAATAGGTTATCGTTTGTAAACAGTCCAGATGCGGAACGTAGTGCGTTAATCCGAAGCAATTCATCACCGTGTGGTTCCTAACGCTTGCAGTTTGTTGCCTCGGGTATCTGTTCGGGTCGTTTCCGGCGGGGTATTTTGCCGGGCGTATCGCGGGCGTTGATGTCCGTTCGACTGGAAGCGGGAATATCGGGGCAACGAATGTTCTCCGGGTTTTGGGAAAACGGTGGGGATATGCCGTTTTCTTCGTCGACGCTTTCAAAGGGCTCGCAGCCGTCCGGATTGCGTTTTTTTTGGCGGAGCATCTCTCGTCTGCCCGCTCGCACGCGGTCTACTTTGCGATCCTTGCTGCGGTCATGTGCGTGGTTGGACACACCTTTCCGGTCTGGCTTCGATTCAAGGGCGGCAAAGGCGTGGCGACTTCGGCTGGGGCGGTTTTCGGCCTGATGCCACTTGCGGCAGTGATCATCTTTCTCGTCTGGGTAGTTGTATTTGAGATAACGCGCTACGTGTCCGTGGCGTCGCTCGTTGCCGCATCAGCTCTGCCGGTGGCGGTCGCTTTGTTGCTTCACTGGGAAATAATCGAAGGTGTCGGGCTTCTCTATTTTTCGACAACGCTCGCGATCCTGGTTGTCTGGAGCCACCGCTCGAATTTTTCTCGTCTTCTTAAGGGAACGGAACAACGCTTCACCCGGAAATGAATCTTCGGCGAACTGCCATTGTGGGAGCTGGCGGCTGGGGCACCGCATTGGCGGTTCTTTGGTCGAAGCAAGGAAATGAAATTACGCTTTGGGGCCATGATCCTGCGCGCACGGAGAAGGTCCGGGCCACGCGCGAGAATCCCGATTATCTCCCTGGTATTAAGCTTCCCGAATCCATCCGGGTCACAAGCGACATAACGAAGTGTGCGGATGCTGATTTGATCGTTTTCGTAACACCTTCGATCGCGTTGCGGTCCGTCGCCCAGCAGCTTCGCACTTCGCTCTCGAGCTCCGAGGTTGTGCTCTTGAGTGGCACAAAAGGCATCGAACACGGCACCGGGATGCGGATGAGCCAGATTCTGGAGGAGATCTTTCCGCAGAACACAGTCGCCGTTATCTCTGGCCCTAATCTGGCCGTGGAAGTTTCGCGCGATCTTCCCACCGCCACCGTCCTCGGTTGCCAGGTGGCGGAATGTGCCGAGGAACTTCAGCGGCGCCTGGGCAGCGAACGGTTTCGCATTTATTCGAGCGATGAGACGATCGGCATCGAGTTGGGCGGCGCGTTAAAGAATGTTTTCGCGATTCCAGCCGGCGTGAGCGATGGCTTCGGGCTGGGCGACAACTCGAAGGCGGCGCTCGTCACCCGCTCGCTGGCGGAACTTTTGCGCCTCGGCACCGCCATGGGGGGAAATCCGAGGACGTTCTATGGCTTGAGCGGCGCCGGAGACTTGATCGCCACCTGTTTTAGCCAGCACAGCCGCAATCGGCGCGTGGGAGAAAAGCTCGGGCGCGGCGAGACGTTGGAACAAATCCTCTCCGGCACGCACATGGTAGCAGAGGGGATTCCGACGTCGAAAAGCGCTTACGAATGCGCTCGAAAGCTGAATATCGAGACGCCGATCATCGACCAGATTTATTCCGTGCTTTATGAAGGGAAGCGACCGGACCAGGCGATGCAAGAGCTTCTCGGACGCGATCAAAAAGCGGAGCGGGTCTAAGCCGGACCTCTACATCCCGCGAAACCTGCCGATCACTTCCGGATAAAGTTCGCGCTCGGCGGCCTGAATCCGGGTGTGCAGAGATTCGGGAGTGTCGTTAGGCAACACCGGCACTTTTCGCTGCGCGATAATCTCGCCGCTGTCGATTCCGGCATCGACGTAATGAACAGTGCAGCCCGTCGATTTCTCGCCCGCCGCCAGCGCCTGCTTCCACGCGTCCATCCCGGGGAACTTCGGCAGGAGCGAAGGATGCACATTGATGATGCGGCGCGGAAAAGCGTTGAGCATCGGCTCCTTGAGCACGCGCATGAAACCAGCAAGAACGACCAGGTCGACTCCCGCGGCCTCGAGCATTTTCACCAGTTCCATTTCGACGACCGGTTCGAATCGGGTGCGAAATTTGCCCGGGGGCAGATACGCGTTCGGCACGCCGAATTCGCGGGCGATATCCAGAATTCCCGCGTCGAACACGTCGGAAACAACGAGGCGTGCGTCCGCCGCCAGCTTCTGTGCGCGAATCTGCTCGAGGATTGCGCGGCAGTTGCTGCCTTTTCCTGATCCCAGAATTCCGATCGCGAGACAGCTCATCGGGATGGAAGTTTTTTCATTCGCTCGATCAAGTCCGAGGTCGAATAACCCGGCTCGAATGGCAGGATCCGAATCTCCGCGCCAACTCTTTCCAGTGCCGCGCGTTCTTCTGGATCCAACGTAGCCGGAGTGTAATCGCCGCCTTTGACATAAATGGCAGGACGCACTTTTTCGATCAGCCGCGTCACGCGCACTTCCGGAAAAATGACGGCGTAGTCTACGCACTCGAGCCCCGCGACGATTTCGGCCCGATCTTTTTCGGTGTTCAGAGGACGGCCCTTACCTTTCAGCTCACGAACCGAATCATCGCTGTTGATCGCGACGGCGAGCGCGTCGCCGAGAGCGCGCGCGGCCCGGAGATAGCGAACGTGTCCGGCGTGCAACAGATCAAAGCAGCCATTCGTCAGGACAAGCTTGCGGCCTTGCGCACGCAACGAGTCGGCGATGGCGGCGAGGCGATCTGGATCGAGAATTTTTTCACTCATGGCGCGGCGACGACGAACTGCAACGCTCGCGGCAGGACCGTAAATTCAGCCGGCTCGTTCCCGACCAGTTCGCCGTCCACATTGAACCACATTCCGGGTCTTGAATTCACGGTTACTTTTGCCGCGCGTCGAAAAACGATCGCATCACTGGAGAGATGATTGCCGAGCGCCACCTCCGCGGCTAGAAGCGCGAGCGCGGCGGCCGGGCGTTCCTGGATCAAAATGATATCGAGTAATCCATCATCGATGGAAGCCTCCGGTGCGATCAACCTGCCACCAGCGACGTAGCGCCCATTTGCGATCACGACGTTATACAAACTGAGCGTGAGCGATTCCGTATTGTCGAGCGACACCGTGGTGCGGTAGGCGCGCAATTCCGGCAGCGCCGCGGCGGCGCCGCGTAGATAGGCCAGTGGGCCCCAGGTCTTCTTCATTTCAGGAGTCAACTTTTCGTCCACGAGTCCGCTGAATCCGCCGGCGGAAACATTAACGAAGTAGCGCACTTCATCGCTTGTCACTCGCACCAGGTCAATCGGGCGAGTATGGCCCGCGAGAAGCAGAGCGATCGCTTCATCGACATCGGTGGGCAGATCGAGCGTGCGGGCGAAATCGTTCCCAGTCCCG
>JBEEHC010000088.1:0-7248 GCA_041167205.1 Verrucomicrobiota bacterium | reverse complement strand
GGCGCAATCTGGAAAACCTGCTCTCGCGCAAAGTGCTCGATCGCACGCAGCTGATCCTCGATATTTTTGCGCAGCGCGCCCGCAGCCGCGAAGGACGTTTGCAGATTGAGCTGGCGCAATTGCAATATCTGCTGCCGCGGCTGACGCGGATGTGGAACCACTTGTCGCGCCAGACAGGCGGCATCGGCACGCGCGGCCCTGGCGAAACGCAGCTCGAAGTGGATCGGCGGCGGGTGCAGGAGCGAATTGCGCGGCTGGTGCGCGAGCTCGAAGGCGTGCGGAAAGTGCGGTCGGTGCAGCGGCAGGGCCGGAAACGGCATCAATGGCCGGTGGCCGCGGTAGTCGGTTACACGAACGCCGGGAAATCGACCCTGTTGAATCTGCTGACTGGCGCCGATCTCATCGCGGAAAACAAACTCTTTGCGACGCTCGATCCGACGACGAGAAATCTGACCTTGCCGAACAAGCAGCGGTTGCTGCTCACCGACACCGTCGGTTTTCTGCGGAAGCTTCCCCACACGCTGATCGAATCGTTTAAGGCGACTCTTGAAGAAGTGAGCCAGTCCGATTTGCTGATTCATGTCGTCGATCTCAGTCATCCGCGGGTGGACGAGCACATCGAAGCGGTGAACAACGTCATGAAGGAACTGGGCGCGTTCGGCAAGCAAACGCTCCTCGTGTTTAACAAGATCGACGCGCTTCAGAATGATGAACTGATCGAAATCTACCAAAAGAGATTTCCCGGCAGTGTCGCAATTTCCGCGCGGACGGGCGCCGGAATGGCAACATTGGTGCAAGCTCTGGAGGAGGAGCTTGGCTCATGGAGGTTACGGTCCCGTTTTCGCGTGCCGCTGGCGGAGGCGGGATTGATCGCGGAGATCCATCGGATCGGTCATGTCCTCGAGTTGCATTATGAAGATGAGTTCGCGCTCATCGTGGCCCACGTCCCCGCGCAGCTGGAGCAGAAGCTCAGCGCGTTCGCGGTGTAGAGGCGCTCGTCGCGGCGAGCGCCTAATCGAGACAACAGGCGCCTGGCACAAGCGCATCTACATCCGAACGGGTTGACGGGTGGCGGCATCATGGCGAGGTACCAGGATGCAATGGATTTCGCGGGTGACCGCCGCAGTTGGGCTGGGTGAGCTTCCGAAGCTGCGAAAGCTGATCGTCGCCGTGATTGGCGTTACCGTGGTTCTGTTCGGAATCGCCCTGATCGTCTTGCCGGGGCCCGCCGTCATCGTGATTCCGCTCGGACTCGCGATTCTGGCGACTGAATTTGCGTGGGCTCGGCGCGCGGTCCGACGCACCCGGGTGATGATCGCCAAGGCCCGTGGCCGTGAATCCGGCAAAGCCCGCATGGAGGCGAGCGCAGCGCGATGACGAGTCGGGAGCGGGTTGCCCAGTTGGTGCAAGCGCTGCCGAAAGTTTACCCGAACGCGCACTGCGAACTCGATTTCCGCAACCCCTTGGAACTCCTGGTCGCAACGATTCTATCGGCGCAGTGCACCGACAAGCGGGTCAACGCTGTCACGCCTGCGCTCTTCGCCAAATATCGCACCGCGAAGGATTACGCGAACGCGCCATCGGCAACGTTGGAAGGACTGATTCGTTCCACCGGATTCTTTCGGAACAAGACCAAGAGCATCCGCGCGGCAGCTGGCGCCATCGTGGCCAAATACGCGGGCCGTGTTCCTGACACGATGGAGAAATTGCACGGGCTGCCGGGCGTCGGCCGGAAAACGGCGAACGTTGTTCTTGGGAACGCCTTCGGCAAGGACGAGGGCATCGTGGTCGACACGCATGTCGCTCGGCTTTCCCACCGTCTGCGGCTCACCCGCAACACCGATCCGGAAAAAATCGAACTGGACCTGATGAAACTCGTGCCGCGCCAGCACTGGACGAACTGGAGTCACTGGTTGATCTGGCACGGGCGGCGGCGCTGTTTCGCGCGGCGCCCCGATTGTCATCACTGCGAAATCTTTCGACTCTGCCCGAGCGGGAAAGTTTTTGTTCGCAGCGGAGAAGCGCGTCCGCTGGACGCCGCTGAGCCCGTCACCGCGAAGCGGCGGCGTCCTTGAGCTCCTCGACCTCTTCTTTCGCGCCTTCCGCTTTTTTTCGGAGCCTTTCGAATTCCTTCTCGAGTTTCTTCAGCTCGTCATCTGAAAGTTTTTCCAGGTCGACCAGGTGGTTTCGAGCGGGCCCCACTGCGCGAATTAATTCATCGAGCTTGAGATGAACGGCCTTCGCGTCGCGGTTCTGTGTGTTCTGAATCAGGAAGACCATCAGGAAGGTGACGATGGTGGTTCCGGTATTGATAATGAGCTGCCAGGTGTCCGAGTAATGAAAGGTCGGACCGGTCATCGCCCAGATAACGATGATGAGAAGGGCGCATACGAAAGCCCATGCGCTTCCTAGAACGGTGGACGTCTTTCGCGCAAAGACCCCAAAGGCATCTCGAACGCGACAGAGGAAATTCCGCTCGTCGCATTCGTTGTTTCCGCCGTTCGCGCCTCTTTTCGCCATGCATCATAGCTTCGCGCTTGGAGCCGGGGCTGCGCGCATCGAAACGAAGTGCGCCGTTGCTTTCGTCCTCTTCGCAGTAACGTTTCGTTCTTGGCCAGGGCGCTTCATCTCAATCTCGATCAGGCCTGGCCGGCCGATGCCCTTCCTGTCGAGACATTGGACGCCGCGTCCTGGGGACCGGCTCTCCGTTTCTCCGCCCCGCCGCGATTGATCGAAGGGTTCTATCAGGAGGTCGGCCGCCAACTCCCTCGGTTTCTGGTCTATGGGTCCGGCGATTTCCATCATCTCACGGCATTGTGGGTGCGTCAGTTGGCCGAGCCGTTCGTCCTTTGCTCGTTTGATAATCATCCGGACTGGGATGTGCGTCCGCCGCGCTGGGGTTGCGGCGGCTGGGTAAATCGGGCGCTCGAACTTCCACACGTGAAAAAAGTGAGCGTGTGGGGCTGCGGGAACTTTGAGTGTTGGTGGCCCGGCCGACTCTTCGGCAATCGACGCGCGGAACGGGAGGGACGGCTGGAGATCCATCGTTGGGCAAATGGCCGGCCGCTCTCGAATCAGACTCGACCTGGAGCGATTCTCCGCGGGAACTGGCGCGAATGTTTCGCGCAATTCGTCCAGTCGTTGGAAGAATCGAATATTTACGTCACGATCGATCTCGATTGTTTGCGGGCGGAGGACGCCGTCACGAATTGGGAGAGCGGCCGGTTCACGGTGGAAGATGTCGCGTGGGCGCTGACGCAATTGCGGGCGGGCGCGCAGGTCGTGGGCGGCGATATCTGCGGCGCGTATTCACCTCCGGTCTACGCGCGGC
Organism: Verrucomicrobiota bacterium; assembly: GCA_041167205.1. GTDB lineage: Bacteria > Verrucomicrobiota > Verrucomicrobiia > Chthoniobacterales > UBA10450 > AV80. The sequence goes on along the minus strand of JBEEHC010000088.1, from coordinate 3,917 downwards.
GCAAGCAGCGTTTTGCTGCTGGAATGGATCACCCGAAATTGCCCGCCCCGAATTTGGAAGCCGCCGCGAAGGTCAACCTCCGCGCGTTCGAAGCGCTCTGGCCGATCTTAAGTGAGTGAAACCAGGATGATCCCGACACTGATCAGGACCGCACCGACGACGAGCTGCGGAGTCAATTTCTCCCGCAGCACAATGGCCGCGGCGATACTGATGATAATCACGCTCAAACCCTGAAACGGGTAGATGAAGCTCAGGTCGTATCGTTGCAGTAACCCCAGGTTAAGGAAGAACTGCACGGTCAGGAAAAAAACGCCGGCACTGAACGGGACGACAAATTTCCGGGACCGGAATCCCTCCGCATTCGACGCGTCCATCGCTTTCTTCAAGAGAAGCTGACCTGCGACGAAGCTTGTCAGGGCTATGAAAACGAGCAGGAGGGAAAGCGGTGTCATAATCGCTCCTCCAGGCGGGCGACGGGTTTGGCGACGATGGCGAGGCCTAACGAAACCAGCGCGATGCCGCACCAGCGCAGACTCGTGATGAGTTCGCCGAGAAAGAGCCAGCTGCAGAGTGGGACCAGGACGTGCACCACCTGGGAGAGAGGAAAAGCGATCGAGAGCGGAATGTAGCGCAGAACGTGCAACCAGGTCAGCAAGCTGAGGATGATCAGCGGGATACCCAGCCAGACGTAGAGGGAAGCCAATCCCGAGATGCCAGTCCAGGCCCAGCGGGCGTCCGCAATGTGTGCGGTCTCCGTCGCTCCCAATTTGAGCAACAGCTCATAGGCGGTGACAAACGCGACGCTGAGCGCGAGCTGAAACCATGGGTTCCCGAAGCCGGACGGCTTATTTTGCATCGGCATACAGCTCGCGCGCGTTTCGAAAACGTTTGAGCACCGGATCGTGCCGGGTCGGCTCGAGAAATTTCAATGCCTGGCGGAAGATCGGATTGAGCCAGGCCGCGGTGTGCATCACGTAGAGATCGAGCGGAAACAAATCGCAGCCCAGGTGCAGCTTCGGATGGTAGTTCAACGGGCTGCTCCGATAACGCTCGAGACCTTGGGCGAGCGCCCAGCTGATGATGTCGCGCAGCGTGTAGAAATAGAGATGGAGATCGAGCGCGATGCGGTAATCCAGGCCGAGATAATCGTCATAGATGATGCCGTCGTGCACCAGCGCGACGCTAAAGGCAATGGCCTTTCCGTTCTGGCGCCAGATAAAAAACCGCGCCCGCTCCGGCATCCGCTGACCCAGGCTGCATAGATACTCTTTCGTCAGGCACTCGAACTTCAGCGGTGAGCGCTCGTGCACTTGCAGGTAGAGCGGATAAACCTCGTCAACGAACGGCGTGAGATCCGTCATGACTTCGACGCTGATCGGGGGCGCCGCTGCCGTTCTGCGGAATTTCCGCCGGAGATCTTTGCGCGTGGAAGCGCCGAGGGTGCTCAGGTAGTGGTCGAAATCGGTGTAACGAAGTTGCAGCTCTGTCATCGGCATGCTGGGCACGCGCGCATAGCCATTCGCCGAAAAATTCCGGAACGCGTGCCGGTATTTTGCCGGGAAATCTTTGAAGACCACGAGAGAAGCTTTGGAGAGTTGCGCGTAGGTTTTGAGAGTCGCGTAGAGCGCGTTCGCGACCCACTCTTCATCGTCCGGCGCGCACGCGGACAGATGGCCTTCGCCGGCAGCGTTGCCCACCATGAGCACACGCATGGTGAGGAAACGCGGGAAGCGCCGGCGGATCGCGTTCACCGCGCCGCGTAATGCAGGAATACCTTCCACCAGATTTTGCTGCACGAAGAAGAGCGGCTGGATCGCGCGGACCGTGCCCGTCTTGTCTTCGAGCAGGAGATAGCTGTGTTCGAATTTCGAATCGAGCGTTTGCTCCACAATCTCGTAAAACCGGTGGTCCTTGCACTTGCCCATGAAGACTCTTTTCCAGGCGTCACAACCGTCGAGGTCAGCGCGTGAGAGAACGCGAGCGACGCCGAGTGGGAACGGAATGGTTTGGCCAGTGGACATGGAGCAGGCAGAAACGTCCAACGCTCAACGGCCAACGTCCAACGTTCAACTCGGGAGCCGCTTCGCCGCGCGAAACGTGGGAGGAGATGTCATTCGGTTGGGACGCTTCGCACAGCGTAGCGGCTACAGTTTTTCGTCCGCGCGCTCCGTCTTGAGAGATCCGCTGCGGATGTGAAGATCGCGCTGGGGGAATGGAATCTCGATCCCTGCTTCGCGGAATTTCTCCTCGATCGCGAAATTGAGATCGCTCCTGAAACGGCTCGGCCGATGACTCATCTCGCTGCTCCAGACGACGAGCTCGAAGTTGATGGCGCTGTCGCCAAATAGCGTCAGGAACACGCTCGGGGCCGGATCGTGCAGGACGTGCGGATGGCTTCGGCCGGCGGCAATCAACGCTTCGCGCACTTTGTTTACGTCGCTCCCGTACGCGACACCCACCGGAATGCGAAACCGCACCCGCGGATCGCCGTAAGTCCAGTTCGTCACCGGCGAATCGATGAACTTCGTGTTCGGCACGATCATCGCGATGTTGTCGTTCGTGCGAATGACCGTGCTGCGCGCGCGAATCAATTCCACCTGGCCCGCCAGGCCCGCGACTTCGACGCGATCCCCGATCGTGATTGGTCGTTCCGCCAGAATGACGAGCCCGCTGATGAAATTGCTCGCGATGTTTTGCAGGCCAAAGCCGACCCCAACGCCCACCGCGCCGGCGAACACCGTCAGGGCACCGAGATGAATGCCCGTGTTCTCCAGCACGATGAAAATACCGACGACCAGGACGAGGTTGCTGACGATTTGCGCGATGGCGTACTGCAGCGAACGGTCGAGCCCGCTGTTGACGAGGAAACGGTTGAAAAGAAATCGCTTCGTCCGTGACGAAAACCAGAAGACCGCGATGAGCAGCGCGATCAGCAGGAAGATCTGAACGAGACTGAGCGTGGTGCCCGGCACTGGTGCAGTCCAAAGAAGAGGAACGCCGGCGGCGTTCACGGCGGTGACGGTGAAGAAAGCGACCGCGGAAACGCTCAGGATCGTGGTGACGATCGCGATGAAGTTCGTGTCGAGCTTAAAGCGCGCGAAGAAACGCCGGACCGCGTCGCTTTGCAGGGTCCTCGCCGTGACGAGACCGATAGCGAAAAGAATCGCGAACGCCAGCAGCCCCAGAAAGGACACATGGTGCCCCGCCACGTAAAAAAGCGGCTTCTCGAGCAGGGGAAAGTTCATCGGTTCAGTCTGAGCCGCTTAACCCGGTCTGCAACCCGAAACAAAAAAACACGGCCGAAGCCGTGTTTTTCGAAAGCCGTCACGCCTGGTCGGCGTTGCGCCTACCCTTGTTTCGAAGCTTTTTCTTCGATGTATTTCACCACGTCGCCCACGGTCTGAAGCTTCTCGGCATCTTCATCCGGGACTTCGACGGAAAATTCTTCCTCAAATGCCATCACGAGCTCGACGATATCGAGCGAGTCCGCGCCCAGATCTTCAATGAACGACGCGGTGGGCGTGACCTGCTCCGGGTTAACGCCGAGTTGCTCGACGATGATGTCCTTCACCTTCTCTTCAATTGGTTTGTCCGTCATAAAAATTTCTCCGTTCGCGTTGATTCAGGGGGCAGGTCTTAAGCAAGCCCGGCAAGGATGGCAAGTAAATGAATTAGCGATCTTGTCAATCAATTTCAGGTTGAATCACTCCGCGCAAGCCCTTGCCGCAGTTTACTTCGGGCCTGCTTGGCGTAAGAGAGAAGGGATGTCGTCCCCGACCACAACTGAGGATTTGCTCGACCTGAAACTGTTACCCGCGTGGGTGAACGAGCCCGTCCGCCCCAACGAGTATTCCAATTTCGAAGGCGAAGACGAACGTTCCTACGAACGGGGCGGACAACGGCCTAACCGCGGTGGC
>JBEEHC010000087.1:0-3553 GCA_041167205.1 Verrucomicrobiota bacterium | reverse complement strand
CTGCTTACCGGCGAACAAGTCTCGTTGCTTTCTTCACGCTCGTGGCCTGTCTTGTTGTCCGTGGGGGCGACGTTCCGAATTGGGCCGGTGAATTTACCGACAAGAATTTCCTGAACGGATTGGCCGTTTTTCAAATGAGCATCGGACGATCGGGCAATGGGTGGCACGTCGCCTTCGACGCCGTCTACAAGGATGGACACGGCGCGGCGCCGGAAGCAGAGGGACCGGGCAAGGTTTCCGGCAATACGCTGCAATTCACTTTCAAAGATACCTTCTCGAATTCCGGCACCGGCACCATTACAGCCGCGGGCGACGACATCATTGTCTCGATCAAACCGACCCACGTCGCGGAGCCGAGGTGTCTTGTTTTCTACAAGCAGAACATCCGCCTGAAGCGGGTTTCAAAGAAATAGGCCTTCCCTACACCATCGGCCGGAAATGGCCGACGATTTCCTGGAGCCGGCCGGTGATCTGGCCTAACGAGCAGACCTCGACGGTTTCAATCAACGTCGGGAAAAAATTCTCGCCGCGCTCAACCACGGCGCCCAGCTTGTCCAGGGCCCGCTTGGATTTCTCAGCGTTCTTGCGTTTGAATTTCGACAGCCGATCGACTTGCAACTGCTTCTTCGCCCGCTCTGTCCGCACCATCGTGACTTCCGGCATTTCGTCTTTCGCCTCGGCATACTTGTTCAACGCGATAATTGGCCGTGTGCCGTCGTAAATTTGCTGCTCGTAACGGTGGGCCGCGTTTTGAATCTGACTCCGCTGATATCGATGCTCGATTGCAGCCAGCACCCCGCCGAGTTCTTCGATCCGCCGAAACTCCTCCAGGATCGCCGCCTCCACCGCGCGTTCGACGGCCTTCATGCCCGGCGAGCCGGTCAGCATATTCATGGTGTGTTTGAAGATGCCAGATTCATCGAGCAGGATCGCCTGCCCGTGTGCCGCGAGCCGAATCCACTCTTCGCTTGGGGTGGTGAAGGGTTCGTCGGCGCTGTTCGAATGACACGAGTTCGTCCCGTTCATGTAGGCGAGCATCAATTCGGCCGCCGTGCGCGTGAGATTATTTTTGAATTCCGCCGCGACGAGCGAGCGCCCGCTTGTCTGCGTGTGCAGTTTGAACATCTGCCCCTTCGGTCCCGCGCCAAACGCGTCGCGCATCCCGATCGCCCAAATCCGGCGCGAAGCGCGGGCGAGCGCGATGTATTCCACATCGAGGCCGCAATCCAAAAAGAACGAAAGCCGTGGCCCGAATTGATCGACGGGAATGCCGCGCTTGCTGAGCAACTCGGCGTAGGCAAATCCGTTCGACAAGGTGTAAGCGGCCTGCTGCACCGGCGTCGCGCCTGCTTCACCGATGTGGTAGCCGCTGATCGACACTGGATACCAGCGCGGCATTTCGCGCGTGGTGTATTCAATCATGTCGCAAAGAAAACGAAGCGATGCCTCCGTCGGGAAAATCGTTTCGTTCTGCGCCTGAACTTCCTTGAAAATATCCGCCTGGATGGTGCCGCGTAGTTTCGGCACGACCGAGGGCCCAAAGCGCTTCTTCGCCGCGGCGATGTACATCGCCATGATGATCGGCGCCGGTCCGCTGATCGTCATTGACGCGGAAAAGCTGGGCGAGCCCATGTCGAATCCGTCGTAAAGCCGCACCATGTCTTCGTAGGTGTCGATGGCCAGACCGCCTTCGCCGATTTTTCCGAAGACGCCTTCCGCATCGCTGTCGATCCCGTACAGCGTCGGCCCATCAAACGCCGTGCTCAGGCGCGCGCTCCGCTGGTGGCCGGTCAGGTAGTGAAAGCGTTCGTTCGTATCTTCGGCCAACCCAAATCCGGAAAACAAACGCGTGGGCTCTTCGGTCTCCACCGGCTTGGCGGCTGCCGCTTTGGCGCCATTCTTCCCGTTCTTGCTCTGCTTGCCTTTGGTTCCGTTCTTGCCGTAGCTGCCATCTTCGGGTTCCCGCAACGGTTCCAGATACATTTCGCGGTAGGCACCATTCGTGTAGGGAAACTCCCCTGGAAGGCCTTCGCCCAGGAAATAGCGCGCGATTTCACCAGGCTCATCGATTTCCGGCAAGGCGAGCCGGGGCAACTTCAATCCAGTTGGCGCCGTCCCTATTGGCGTTTTCGCCTTCACGTCGTTCCAGCGATCGAGAAGTTTTTTCCCGAACGCCTTGTCCGAGCGCGCGCGCTTAACCTCGTCGAGAACAAACGCGTTATAGTTTTCAACCGCCTCAACGACTCGTCCCAGTTTGCTCATAACAGTTCCATCAAGGTAGAGGTGCTTGTGCCAAGCACGGTTCAATTGGTTAGGCGCTTGGCACAAGCGCCTCTACATCGTCAACAGATCGCACAACTTGTCCACGCCCGCATCGCGATGCCGATTCGCGACCGTGGAGACCATCGTCTGAGACCTTTTATTCTGATCGAGCCGGCGCTCGATTTCCGAAACTGCGGTGCGCGCCCGTTCCTGGTCGCTCTTGTTCACGACCACGATGTCCGCGAGATCGAGCATCACGATCTTCTGCAATTGGAGCCGGCTCCCGTAATCCGGATTCATCACCAGCACGGTCTTGTCCACGAGACCATTTTGGAACGGCATCGCCTCCTGGCCCGTCCCGACCGTTTCGATAATCACGTAGTCGAATCCCGATTGCGCGAGGAGCTGAAGGCACTCCTCCGTCGCCGGCGAAAGTCCTCCCGCCTGCCCACGCGTGGCCATGCTTCGCATAAAAACCCGTTCGTCTTGCGAATTGATCATCGTCGCGCGGTCCCCGAGCAGCGCGCCGGCTCCGACCACACTCGGATCGTGCGAAAGAATCGCGATGCGCGCTCTTGGCTCGCGGTGCAGAAGTCGCAGCACTAGCTCATCGATCAACGTCGTCTTCCCCGCTCCTCCCGGCCCCGTAAACCCAAACACGCGCGTCCCAATCTTCTTACCGCCTTTTCTTCCTTTGGACATTGGACGTTGGGCGTTGGACGTTGGACGTTTCCCCCTCTTCCCCGCATATCGGTCCTCAATCTCCGTCAGCCTTCGCGCCAGCTTCATCTCCTCCGTCGGCGCCTTGCCTCCCCGCTTCGCCGCCCCGCCATAGTGCGAATGCACATATTCCACCATTTCGCTCAACGGCGTTCCCGCGAAAAAAATCTTGTCCACGCCCTTTCGCCGCATCACAGCTTCATCCGCAGTGGTAATGGTGCCCCCGCCGCCGCCGAAAAGTTTGATATAATCAGCCCCCTGCTTCTTCAGCAGCGAAGCGACTTCGGAAAAAAACTCAACGTGTCCGCCATTGTAACTGGAGATCCCGAGCGCCTTCACATCTTCCTGGATCGCCGCGCGCACCATATCTGTCGCGTAACGATGATACCCCAGATAAACGACCTCGATCCCATGGCGGATGAATTCGAGGTTGATCGTATTGATTGCGCTGTCATGCCCGTCGCAAATCGGAACAGCCGTGAGAACGCGGATCGGTGCAGCCATGGAGTTGCAAATCTTAGCGGCAATCGCTTGTCGAGCAATGCCGTTTCAGCCTAACGTCCGCGCATGA
>JBEEHC010000086.1:0-8521 GCA_041167205.1 Verrucomicrobiota bacterium | reverse complement strand
ACTGCGACTCCAACCTGGCAACGCGGTAATGGTAAGCTTCGGAACGAGCGCGTGAATTTTTTTCAGCGCGGCCGCGTACTCTTCAATGAGGCGATCGGGCGCATCGTAATCGAGTTGTAACTCAACGGCGCCTTTCGTGACGGCGGAGAGCCCGCCGAGCAATGCCTCGATCGACCTCATCGAAAAGGGCGATTTCTCGCGCGATTCCAGCCGAACGACCGGAACGAAGCGCAGCTCGCCCGCGCGCGATTGGGGCAAGGCAAAACGCGCCTTCCATCGCCACGTTTCACCCGCGTTCTCGAGCTCTCCTGCCTGCCAGTAAATCGTCCGTACGCCCTGCGCGGAAAGCTCGCGGCGCTCCACCTCAGACAACGGTTCGTTGCGTTGCCAGACCCAGAAGGCGGTTTCGAACGCGCTTGCCGACGAACAAAACAAAACCGCTCCAAGGGCGAGCGCGACTGGAATTCGCACAACGGACCATCCACGCATCGATCCCGGCGCACAATCTTTGCGATTGCATTCGCCGCGGAGAATCGCTTTGCTCCGGCAAGCGCGACCATTCGCTGCCAGCCGAATTCCTAACTGGACGCCAAACATGGACCCACGAAATCCGCCGAACGCGAACTACGACCTCAGCGAGAAAAGACGCCCTGAACTCACTTTCCGCGGCCTGGTCATTGGCGTGATCATCACGTTGGTCTTCACGGCCGCCAACGTCTACTTCGGTCTCAAGGCCGGTCTGACGTTTTCGACATCGATTCCGGCAGCGGTGATTTCGATGGCAATCCTGCGCAGCTTCAAAAATGCAACCGTTCAGGAAAATAACATTGTGCAAACGGTGGCCTCGGCCGCCGGCACACTGTCGTCGATCATCTTTGTGTTGCCGGGTCTGATCATGATCGGCTGGTGGACCGGGTTTCCGTTCTGGATCTCGTTTTTGATCTGCGCACTCGGCGGCATTCTCGGCGTGATGTACTCGATCCCGCTACGCCGCGCGTTGGTGACGAACTCCGACTTGCCGTATCCGGAAGGCGTCGCGTGCGCCGAAGTGCTGAAGATCGGCAGCGGCGGCGACAAGGAGAATGCCGGCGAAATCGAACACAGCCGCTCCGGTCTGCTCGCGGTGGTATGGGGTTCGATCGTGTCCGCAGTCTTTGCCATCATCGTCGCGACGCAAATTTTCGCTGCCGATGTGGCGCAAACTTTCCGCATCGGCAAACGCGGCGCAGCGAGTGGTTACGATTTCTCCCTTTCGTTCGCGCTCCTGGCGATCGGTCACCTTTGTGGTCTGTCCGTCGGCATTGCCATGCTAATCGGCGCCGGCATTGGCTGGGGTTGGCTCGTGCCGCAATACTCGGCCCTCACCGGGGACCTAACGACTGCCGCTGGCGCACTCGCGCAAAGCACGTGGAGCCACAAAGTGCGCTTTATCGGGGCCGGGGCGATTGGTGTTTCCGCAATCTGGACGCTGCTGAAGCTGGTGAAACCGGTTGTGAGCGGTCTCGCTGGCGCGATGGCCGCGTCGCGCGCGCGTAAGGCCGGCAAAGCCGATACGCTGCCGATCACCGAGCGCGACATTCCGATCGGCGTTGTCGGCCTTGTTACACTCGTTTGCATGGTGCCGATCGGCTGGGTGCTCGGCTACTTCGCAAATACCAGCGGACTCGGCGCTCACATGTGGACGCTGGTGATCGGCGGCGTGTTTTACGTCTTTCTCATGAGCTTCTTCGTTTCCGCCGTCTGCGGTTACATGGCCGGACTGATCGGCTCGTCGAACAGCCCGCTCTCCGGCATCGGCATTCTCGTCGTGATTGGCGCCGCGCTGCTGCTCGTCCTCGGCGTTCAGCCCTACGTTGGGCCCGAAGCGAGCAAGGCGCTGATGGCCTTCGCTCTATTCACCACCGCTGTCGTCTTCAATGTCGCCGCGATCGCGAACAACAACCTGCAAGATCTTAAGACCGGTCAGCTAGTCGATGCGACTCCGTGGAAACAGCAGGTCGCACTCATCGTCGGTGTCCTCGCTGGCGCGGCGGTCATTCCGCCCGTGCTCAATCTGGTCAATCAGGCGTATGGTTTCCTGGGGACGCCAGGCGTGGAATTATTGCATAAGACGCCGCTACCTGCACCGCAGGCCGGCCTGATCTCATCGCTCGCGCAGGGCGTGATCGCCGCGGACATTGATTGGAGTCTCATCCGGATGGGCGCCATGATCGGCGTCGCCATCATCGTGGTCGACTGGATTCTCTCTCGCACAACGAAACACATGCGCATTCCTCCTCTCGCCGTCGGCCTCGGTATTTACCTGCCGACCGCGAGCACACTCATGATCGTGGTGGGGGCGATCGTAGGTTACATCTTCGACCGCGCCGCTGACCACATGCCGAAACCAAAAGCCACGAAGGACCTTGGCGTGTTACTCGCATCCGGCTTGATCGTCGGCGAAAGCACCATTGGTGTGGTCCTCTCCGCAATCGTCGTATTCTCCGGCGTAGCCGCACCGCTCGCGCTCGTTAGCCCCGAATTCGAAACGGCCGGGAAAATCATTGGCGGCGTAGCTTTTGTCGCGATCGGGTTCCTGCTGTATCGATGGATCCTGGGGATGGCGGCGAAACGGTCCGCGTGAAACGCGTGACTCGTTAAGCCGGCTCGGATTCCCATGGCAACGATCGATCCGTCCAATCCGCCTAACGAGTTCCCGGACATCGTCGGTGCGCCACCAGTAAACCCCATCCTCGCCCGCTTCCGTCCCTTCATCCCGCCGCACGCGCGGCTGCACGAGCTGACGCCATTGCCGCTTATCATGGGCACGCTGCTCGGGATGGTCTTCGGCGCGTCCTCGCTTTATCTCGTGCTCAAAGTCGGGCTGACGGTGAGCGCGTCCATTCCGGTCGCGGTCATCTCGATCACGATCTTCCGCCTTCTTTCCAAGCTCGGCCTGCGGGATTCGACCATTCTCGAGAACAACATCGTGCAAACCGCGGGTTCGGCCGGCGAATCGATCGCCTTCGGTCTCGGCGTGACCATGCCGGCGATCATGATTCTCGGATTCGACCTCGAGATCACGCGCGTCATGCTGGTCGCAATCCTCGGCGGACTGATTGGAATTCTCATGATGATTCCGCTGCGCCGCGCGCTCATCGTGCAGCAGCACGGTTATTTGAAGTATCCGGAAGGCACCGCCTGCGCCGAAGTGCTAAAGGCGGCCGCGTCGCCGGAATCGCGCGATGCCGCGCATGCCGGCGATGCAGTGGCGCGCGCCGCGGCGGACGAAGCGGTCAGTGGCGGCAAGATCATCATCGGCGGCTTCGCGATCGGGTTCATCTACTACGGGTTGCTGCAAATCTTCAAAATCATGAAGGAAATCCCGGAGAAGATCTTCGGGAAACCATTCGAAGGCGCCTCCATTTCCCTCGAAAACAATCCCGCTCTGCTCGGTGTCGGTTACATCATCGGTCCGCGTATCTCCGCGCTCATGATGGGCGGCGGTGTCTTGTCCTACCTCGTTCTCATTCCGGCGATCAAATACTTCGGCGCCGCCGGAACCGCGCCGCTGGCGCCGGAAACTGCGCACGTCATCGCCAACATGTCGGTCGAGCAAATTCAGAAGGGATACATTCTCTACATCGGCGCAGGGGCGGTCGCCGCAGCCGGCATTATCAGCCTCTTTCGCTCCATACCGCTCATCTGGCATGGATTGAAAGGCGGGCTCGCGGACCTCCGCAGCTCCGGTGTCGTCCGAGAAGGCGTGCCGCGCACGGATCAGGACCTCTCGATGAAATGGGTGATCGGCGGGATCATTGCCTTGCTCATCGTCATCATGATCGCGCCGCAATTGAATCTGCGCTTTAACTTGTTAGGCGCGATTCTCATCGTGGCATTTGGTTTCCTCTTCGTGACCGTTTCATCGCGGCTGACCGGCGAAGTCGGCTCCTCGTCCTGTCCGACCTCCGGCATGATGATCGCGACGCTGTTGCTGACATGTCTCATCTTTCTCCTCATCGGTTGGACTGCGCCGCCCTACTTTGTCACCGCGCTTTCGATTGGTGGCATCGTCTGCATTGCCTCGTCGAACGGCGGAACGATTTCGCAGGATCTAAAGACCGGTTTTCTTATCGGCTCGACGCCGAAGTCGCAGCAGATCGCAATCCTGATCGGCACGCTCGCGTCGGCCATTATTCTCGGTCCGATCCTGATGAAGCTGAATCAGTCCGGCACGGTTTACGTTCCGGTCGCCGGCAATCAAGACTTCGCCTTCCCTTCTGGCTATCACGCCGATCCCACCGAGTACCTGAAGGATGAGGGGGGCCAGCCGAAACGCGAACACTTGTCCGGCGCGCAAGCGAGCGCTGATCCCAACGAGTATTTTGTTTACCACAAAACCAATACGGACAACGGACCGGCCGGCCGTTATCTGGTGAACAGCGACGGCGTACCCGTTTACCTCACCGATCCTGGCATCAACGGCGTTTACGACAAACGGCCCGACGGCTCGAGTGTGCAAAAATTCACCGCCCCGAAAGCCACGCTCGTCTCCTACATCATCAAGGGGATTCTGGGCGGTCAACTGCCATGGGGCTTGGTCTTGTTAGGTGTCTTCATCGCCATCGTCCTGGAGCTTTCCGGCATTTCGTCGCTCGCCTTCGCCGTCGGTGTTTATCTGCCCATCTCCACCTCTGCCCCGATCTACGTCGGCGGAATGGTCCGCTGGCTCGTGGACAAATACACGCGTCGCAAACACGCCGGCGCGCGGCTGAGCGAGGATCAACTCGTGGCTGAAGGCGATAAGAGCAACGGCGTCCTTCTCTCCTCCGGCTACATCGCCGGCGGCACCCTCGCTGGCGTGCTTTTCGCCTTCATGGCCATTCCGTGGAAGGAACACCTCGACGGCTGGGAGAAGTGGGCCAGCGCGCACAACCCGTTCTTCGACGGTCCGTGGTCTGACCTCCTGGCGATGATCCCATTCGCCGCACTTTGCCTCCTGCTCTATCTCGTGGGACGCGACACGTTGCTGGCCGGAAAGTCGAAGCGCGCGGGAAGCTAACGAAAGACCTGGCCTTCTCCGGCCTTTTCAAAATTCGACAGCCTGGCGCTGGTCATTACGCGCGCGTCTGCGAGTGTTAATTCTTATGGGCGATAAATCACCGAAGACTAAAAATAAACAGGCGGCGCAAAAACAAGCGAAAGCCAGCGCCGCAGCCAAGCAAAAGAATGACAGCAAGTCTGCCGGGCAAACAGTGAAGCCGAAGAGATAGGCAATCTATCCGGTCAGCGCGGACCGATTTGTAGGGCAAGCGCACCGCTTGCCGCATTACGTGCAAAGGCAAGTGCGCGCTTGCCCTACAATACCTCAAACGTCGCAAACAGCGGCGTCCGGCGCGCTTCGTCATCCCTCATCCTTTGTCTCTCCAATAACGTTGTCCGGTTCCGCCGTCTCGGCATCCTCGGAAGACGGATTCTCCTTCGCGTGCAACTTGCGCAGGCGTTTCTCTTCCTTTTTCGCCTTCTTCGCCAGGTCCTTCCTGCGCTTCTCCCCAGAATAGTTTGGTCTTGCCATCGTTAATCCTCTCTTAGGTTTTTTCTTCAGCGCCAGCGTCTACAACGCTCGCGGTTAGGGCAAGCACGGAGTGATATTTGCGGACGCTCGGAATGCGAGTGTGGGCGGTGGAACATGCGACGCATCACCTGATTAAGCGTGCTCCTGCGCCTTCGGCTTCTCACCCAGCTCAACCACTTCCATCGCGGCCAGATCCTTCCACTGCTCGAGCCACAGTTCGAAAAGAGATGGATCATCCGTCTCCATCAGCTGGAAACACCTGTCACCATCCTTCTCCAGCCAGCTGTTCACATATTCCAGCCCCTCCGGCAACAGCCTTCCCTTTTGATGAAAGCGTTCGTAGATCTTGTCCTTGCAGCCAGGCAAGAAGGTCTCAACCACCATGTATTGTTTCATAGGTTGGCGGCCCACGAATCCGCCTGGGCTAAGAAGGAGGTGGCGCGCCGAAATGCGCCGCGTGGCTCTCGTAAGCCGCGATATCCTCCAGCATTGCGTCCACTGCAGCCGCCAGCGGAGGCAACTTGGCGAAGCCGGAAAACACAGCCCGATCGCCGATCTCACTTTCGATCACAAAGGTCGGCCGTTGCGTGACCTTCAATGCCTGAAATTCGGCGGTGCTCGCTCGCACTCGCGCTTCGACCGCCGGCGAACGCGCGTGTTCGAGTAATTTCGCCTGGTCGAGTCCACCCGCTTGCGCGCCGATCTCGGCCGCGACCTCCCACTGGTCGGCCTGCCTGCCGTCACGCAACACGGCGGTTGCCAGCGCCAGCCTTACGCGATCATCTGTCGCGCCCAGTTCACGGGCTGCTTCCGCGACACAATTCCGCACCGGATATTCCGCCGCGCCGGGCTGGAGCCAGTCCGTGTTCAACATGAAGGGAGAGCGCATGATCATTCCGCTCCGCCGGTAAAACCACGCCAGCTGCTCTCGTGAAGTTGGGAGGCCCTCCGCATCCATCAACGCGATCTTCCATTCAAAATCCACGCCGCGGCCGGTGTAACGCTCCTTTAACGCGGCCCACGCCGGCTCGGCCAGGAAACACCAGGAGGATGCGACATCGAGATAGTAAGTAATCTTAAGCTGCATTGATTCCCGGCGACTTACTCTTCGCCTTCGTAGTAATCGGCCACTCTTCCTTTTACGATCTCTTCCTCCCGGCCTTCCACCGGCACCGCCCATTTGCCACTGTCCGGATAGTAACAGGAATCGCCCCGCGGGTTATCGGCGATAACATAGTAGGCAAAATCTTCGTCGCCCGCGTTCGTAAGCTGATGCGCTTCGCCTGGCCCGAAAAAGAAGACGTCGCCCGCGCTTACCTCGGTTGTGCCGCTCTTGTCTCGAATGCTCCCGCGACCAGAGATCACGAGATAAAGCTCCGACTCGGCTCCGTGAGAGTGATATGGGCAATACGATTTGCCCTTCGGAATCCGGACCATCGCGAGATCGAACGGATGCCGTTTCTCCAGGTCGAGCGACTCACGATCGCGCCCGAGCGCGATCGACACATCCTTCACAAATTTATGGAATTTCTCCTTGGGCGATTTCCGCTCCTGCTCCTCCACGTCCTTCAGGTTCACTTTGCGCATAGGCCAATTTCTAGCGCGGAGTCCGCGCCAGAACGAGGAAAATCCCGCGAGGGCAGCCCTGTCGGCCCTCAAGTAGGGCGATTGACCAATCCCCCGGTCCGACGCCGCGCGGGTTCGGCGTCTCTGGCTTTACCCTACTTCCAAGTCGCCCAGGGCTTGCCGTCTTTGTAGGAGATAGTGATATCGTCGATCGTGGTCAGATCGAAATTATTCCACACGGTCCACTTATCATCTTCAAAAACGATTTTGATGTCCCAGTGCTTCGCGGTCGCGTTGGGATGGAAGGAGATATGCACGCTTTGCCCGTCGCCTACGACATCCTTGCCCATCACGTCACTGCCCCATGAATCCGAACTAGTCGGCCCGACATAAACTTCCTTGATCACTTTGCCGGTCGCGTTGTGCAGGGTGAAATCCAGATCCCCTTCCGCGGCAAAGGTTTTCGCCACTCCGAGGAGTGAAAAGAGACAGATGGCGACGATGAATCCGAGCGTAACAGTTCCGGGCGTTTTTGTTTTCATGTTCCTCAGCTTAATCGATTCTTATTGAACAGTGCAAGCAGCTTCCTTCCGCAAGAAAGCCGGCAGCCGGCGAACTCCGCGAGGGATCAGAAAAGCAATCACCACGATGCCAGGAACGCCGTAACTGACGAACGATCTCATATCAGTTTGGAAATCGGCCCCCGGGCGATGCATGACCGCCAGCAGACCCGTCGCCATGACGCCGACCGCAAGCTGTGCGACGGAACGCTTCCAATCGCGCAACCGATCTTCCTCGTCCAAATCGCGCCGGCGCTGCCTGAGACCCCGCAAGCGCAGAAAGGAGAGTGTGGTCAGGACAAGAATCACATCGCCGATATAAAGTGAAAACGGCACCAGTTGCATTTGAAATCGGAGAAAGGTCTGCACCGCGTAGGGCAGAATGGCAATCCCGAAGAGGAAGGCAAAATTGACCACCATATCCGGCGTTCGGACGACGAAGTGGTGCCGGAAAATCCGATAGTGTTCCAGCCAGAACCGGCAAATCAAAGCGAAGGTGATGATAACCGTGAGCCAGCGTGTCGGCTCGAGGATTTCTTCGACTCGTGATGGAACGTCCAGCCGCAGAGCTATGAGCGACAAGCTGAACCCAAAAACCAGATCACCAAATGCCTCCAGCCGCGATGTGAGCCGCTCATCTCCCGTTCTTGTAGATCCGCGCAACACTCAGTCATCCTGCACCGGGAGTGCCCACTTGCCGCAAGGAAAAACCGAGCTTCGCGATCCTTCCGCTTGGCGGCGACTAAACCCTCGACGTTTCCCACGCCATGAAAGTATCGAGGTCTGCGCCAGTTGACTGAAGCGCGAGGCGCACGACAAACGCGTCGTCGATATTTCCAAT
>JBEEHC010000085.1:0-12525 GCA_041167205.1 Verrucomicrobiota bacterium | reverse complement strand
TCGCCGTCTGCGCGGCTCGGGATGACAAAGAGTAGCGCTCCCTAAACCCCCTGCGTTGTCGGCGTCCAGATGAACTTGTGCATCTGCAATTGAAACCGCACCGGCAGCTTGTCCGCGAGAATCCACTCGACGATCTCTCGCGGATCGATCCGGCCGAAGATCGGCGAAAACAAAACGGCGCGGCATCGCTGCGTCAGCGCGTAACGCTCGACTTGTTCCCGCGACCATTCGTAGTCCTCGCGCGAACCGATCACGAATTTCACTTCATCGCGTTCAGTGAGGTGCTCGATGTTTGAGAAAAGGTTGCGCGCACTTTCACCGCTCCCCGGCGTTTTCAAATCCATGATCCGATGAACGCGGGGATCCACCTTCGAAATGTCGTGGGCGCCGCTCGTCTCGAGCAAAACTGTGTGACCGGCCTCCGCCAGCATCGTCATGAGCGGCAGCACATTCTTCTGGAGAAGCGGTTCGCCCCCCGTAACCTCGACGAGCGGACACTGAAACGTCGCCACCGCGTCCACGATTTCTTTGAGCGTCTGTTTCCTGCCTTCGTAAAAGGCGTATTCCGTGTCGCAGTAGTTGCAGCGCAAATCGCAAAACGTGAGGCGCACAAAGACACACGGCTCGCCCGCCCAGGTGCTCTCTCCCTGGATCGAGTGATAAATCTCGTTGATTGTCAGCGTCTTCTCTTGATCGCTCATTTCGTTTCAGTAGGAACGTAAGCCGTTCGCCTGCGAAATTGAATCAACGATTTCCGCACGGGGAGGGCGAGGCTCCTGCCGAGCCGTGGGGCGGCAACCGCGGAAAACGCTCGGCTCAGCAGGAGCTTCGCCCTCCCTATTGCCTTGGTCAGTGCATCGTCCAGAGTAATTTCCCCGCAAAGAACAGCATCAAGAGCGAAGTGATCGCCTGCGTGGCGACCTGCCAGGCGGGTCGCGCAAAAACTTTCCCGCCGTGCTTCACGGCCACGGAAAAAACAAGCGTCCAGGCGACGGCCCCCAGGACCACCGAGCCCGCAAATGCGAGCGAATTTCCGAAGCTGGGATCGCGCGTCACGCTTTGCTGACCACCGACAACCGCGAGCCAGAAGCCCAGGTTCCAGGGGCTGGTTAAGGCGAGGACCAAGCCGAGCAGATAACCACGCCGTCTCATCATTCGCTTTCCATTATTAGAGGCATCGCTCCCAGCGGCAGTCTGGCTTGGCTTGGCCTGCGCCGATCGCCACGCGCCCAAGGCAAACATGCCGGCCAGAAAAAGAAGCAGCAGGAAACTGATGACCGCGAGGATCTGTCGAACGCGCGGCGTATTGAGAAGTGCGTCGGCGCCGGTCATGACCGCCAACGCCCAAAGAAAATCTCCCGTGCACGCTCCGAGGCCAAGCTGCCACGCGGCCCAGAATCCCCCACCTTGTGAACGAGGAATGACGCTGCGCCGCAGCATCTCGGCATTGACCGGTCCTGGCGGCCACGCCACCGACCATCCGAGAAGAAATCCATTGATGAGGGTCGCGCTCTGCATCCTCAAGTGGTGGGCTTCCTGCTCCTGATCATGATCTCACTCCTGATCCTGGAAGCGATGGCAGTCTAAGCGAAAGGATCACGAGCATGATCAAGATCATGAGCATGATTGTCAGCTACATCCCGCATTTTGCCTTGGCCTCTTCGAATGTCGATCGGGAGCTGAGCAAACCTGCGAGATATTTGTCCACGGTCGGCGCAGTCTGCGCGCGCGATAGATTTCCCGGCGCATCGAGCCGTGAGAAAATGGCGTGGACGATCTTACTTCGCGGCACGCTCTTTTCGCCGTAACCGGTGGGAATATTGCTCGACCAGTAACGGACGTAATCGAGACCAAGTTTCTTTTCCATGCCCAGGTAAATTACGGAGTGCCCGTGCTCAGCCCGGCCCACTTCGGGCGACCAGAAGATTTTCATAAAATCGCCAGCCTGTGCTTCGGCGAAATCGTCGAAATTTTGTCCGAGATCCATTTCATGGAACAGCCGCGCCGTCCCCGGCCCGTTGGCGTTCCACCTGCCCCAGATACCCTCGCCGTCGCGTTGGCCGCGAATCATCAGGCTTTCGAGTGTGGCGTAATCGAGATGGAGGGACCCCCGCGCACGCAGGGCCTCGATCGTTTTCATGAAAACGAGATAAGTCGCGCCCGAGCAATAGCTCGGTGACGCAGCGTCGGGCAGAACAAAAAACTTTCCCGATTCGAAATGCGCGGCCGATTGCAGCCGGATCGTTGCCACGCGCGAGGCGGAATAGCGTCCGCCTTGCGGCATCTGCCTGATCTGTTCGAGGATTAGGTCGTTGAATCGACCGGGAGCGATTTGGGCGAAGCTGAGCTCGCATGCGCCGAAGAAGAGCGCCAGGGCCGCAATGATTTTCGCGAGATTATTTTTCAAAACGACGCGACACAGATAGAACGCGAATCTTCGTGGAGCAACCAACGAGCGGCGATATTCAATCGCCGTCTTTTTGGTTCGACGGTTTCAGACCGCCGCTCCTTGTTGGCTTTGGCGAGAGAATGTGGTACAAAACGCCATGCTGCGTTTCACCAAGATGAACGGCGCGGGGAACGATTTCGTCATGATCGACAATCGGGCGGGGGATTTGCAGTTGGCCGCCGGGCAGATCTCGAAGATTTGCGATCGACACCGCGGTGTGGGCGCCGACGGAGTGCTGGTGCTCGAACGCCCGACGAACGGCGCGAACTTTCGCATGCGTTATTACAACGCAGACGGCGGCGAGGCGGAGATGTGCGGCAACGGAGCGCGTTGCTTTGCGCGCTACGCGAGCCGCGTGGCGGGCCCGGTCGAAAAGCTTTCGTTCGAGACGCCGGCGGGCGTGATCGGAGCGAATTTCCAGGGCGAGCTGGTCTGTTTGCAAATGAGTGAGCCGAAAGACTTGCGATTGGGAATCAAAATTCCGTTGGGCGATCAAACGCTCGATGGACACTTTGTGAACAGCGGCGTGCCGCACGTGGTGCTCCCGGTGGACGATCTGGAGAGCGCGGATGTTCGCGGAATCGGATCCGCTGTGCGGCATCACGAACTTTTTGCACCCAAAGGCGCCAACGTAAATTTCCTGAAGCGAAAGGGCGATCGTCGAATCTCGATTCGCACTTACGAGCGCGGGGTCGAAAACGAAACCCTCGCTTGCGGGACCGGCGTCGTGGCAAGCGCGCTCATTTTCGCGGCGACCGAGAAAGTCGATGGCCCGATCGGAGTGCTCGTCCGCGGCGGGAACGAATTGAAAGTGGGCTTCGAAAAGAACGGCGAGCAATTCAAGAATGTTACGCTGACGGGCCCAGCCGATTTTGTTTTCGAAGGAACCATCGAGCTTTGAACTGTTCCGGTGGATCGTGCGCTCCGTCGCGCGATGTTTTCATAATGCGGCTTCGCCGCCACTTTGGCATCGAGCGACGGAGCGCTCGATCCACCTAACGAATGTTTCGAGGGACATATACTGCGCTCGTCACGCCGTTTCAGGACGGCGCGCTCGATCTCCCGGCTCTCGAAAAGCTAATCGAGGAGCAGATCGCCGCCGGCATTACCGGCCTGGTCGCGGTGGGCACCACCGGGGAATCGCCGACCCTTTCGCACGAGGAAAAGGAGCAGGTGATTCGCGTCACTGTGGAAATCGCGAAGGGTCGTTGTCAGGTGCTGGCGGGAACTGGATCGAATTCCACGGCGGCCGCGATCACGGCGACTGAGGCGGCGGAGAAGATGGGTGTCGATGGCATGCTGGTCGTCGCGCCTTACTACAACAAGCCGAGCCAGGAAGGTTTGTTCCGCCATTTTCGCGCGATTGCCCAGGCGACCTCGTCACCGCTGATGCTCTACAATATTCCCGGGCGCTGTGGGGTGGACATCGGTCCGGAGACAGTGGAGCGGCTTGCGATTGGCTGCCGAAACATTGTCGCGATCAAGGAAGCGAGCGGCAGCGTCGATCGCGTTAGCGACTTGCGCGCGCGGTTGCCGGAAGCGTTTACCATCCTGAGCGGCGACGATTCTCTGACCCTGCCGTTTCTGGCGGTCGGCGCGGTCGGCGTAGTCAGCGTCGCGTCGAACTTGTTTCCCGCGGAAGTTTGCGCGCTGGTGCAAGCGTTTCGATCGGGCGACGTGAAAACCGCGCGGGAAATGCATCTGAAGATGTTGCCCATCTTCAAGGATTTATTCATGGAGCCGAATCCTGTTCCGACGAAAACCGCGCTGGCCTGGCGTGGCGTGATGTCGGCGGAATGCCGGCTGCCGCTTTGCGAAATGACGGAGGCGAACGCGGCCCGTTTGCGCACGACACTCGATGCCTTTGAAGGCACTGCGTGAATATGAAGCGCGTTCGCGTTCTCCTCGTCGGGGCGAAAGGCCGCATGGGACAGGCGATCGCCGCCGCGGCGGAACCAGCGGATGCTGTTATCGTGGCGGCGCTCGATCAAGGAGACGATCTGACGAAGGAAATCGACGCGTGCGAGGTGGTCGTCGATTTTAGCCACGCGAGCGCCACCGATGAGATTTGCCGCGCCTGTCTCGAAGCAGGCAAGCCCCTGGTGATTGGCACCACCGGCCATTCGAATGACGAGCGCGCGTTACTCGAGAAAACATCGAAATCGGTGCCGGTTGTTTTCTCGCCGAATTTCAGCGTAGGGGTAAACGCGCTCTTCTGGCTGACGCGAAAAGCTGCGGAAATGCTGGGCCAGGATTTCGATCTCGAAATTACGGAGGTCCATCATCGCTTGAAAAAAGATGCGCCCAGCGGCACGGCGAAGAAGCTGGCGGAGACTCTGTGCGAGGTTCGAAAGCTCGATTACGCGAAGAATGTCGTGCACGGCCGCGAGGGTCTGGTTGGTGAGCGTCCGGCGGGGGAGATCGGTGTTCACTCGATTCGCGGCGGCGATGTTGTTGGTGATCACACGGTGACGTTGGCCGGCCGGGGCGAACGGCTCGAGCTCACGCACAAGGCATCCAGCCGGGAAACTTTTGCCGCGGGCGCATTGCGCGCCGCGCACTGGGTCGCCGGACGTTCGCCGGGCCTTTACAGTATGGAAGACGTGCTTGGCCTGACCGGGGACAGATGAGAGCGGGCGTCGCGGTCGGGTCGAACCTCGGGGAAAGGCTGGCGAACTTGCGCAACGCGCGAAAGGACATCGCCGCGCTTAGCGGTGTGCTTCCACCCATGCGGTCGTCGGCCATTTACGAAACGGAGCCGGTTGGCTGCGAAAGGGGCGCCGCGAAATTCTTCAATGCCGCGATCGAGTTTGGATATGCCGGCGAAGCGCAGGACTTATTGAGCGCCCTGGCCGCAATCGAAAAGCTGCTCGGCCGGTCGGCTTCGCATGCGCGAAATGTTTCCCGGACGATCGATCTCGATCTGCTTTATTTCGGTGAACTGGAGATCGAGACCGCCGAGTTGGAGCTGCCCCATCCGCGCATCGCCGAACGTGAGTTCGTCCTCCGGCCGCTCGCGGATATCCGGCCGGACCTGGTCCTTCCCAGACAGGCCGAACCAGTGGCCGCCTTGCTTTTCCAACTCACCAGCACGGGAGCAGTGGTGCGAGTCATGGCGGAGTGGTAAGGTCGAGGCCGATGCAGCAGGAGTTTCGCGACAAGAAATTGCGGGGCGAGCGAATCACGGCGTTGACCGCCTATGATTATCCGACTGCGCGTTTGCTCGATGAGAGCGGGATCGACATCATCCTGGTGGGCGACTCGCTGGGCATGGTGGTGCTCGGCTACGAAGATACCACCAAGGTCACGCTCGCGGAAATGGTCCATCACACCCGGGCCGTGGCGCGCGGGGTCAAACGCGCCTTGCTGGTGTCCGATCTTCCCATCCATACCTATGACGCTCCCGCGCAAGCCGTGGCGACGGCGCGGGCGCTGGTCGAGGCCGGTGCCCAAGCGGTGAAACTGGAAGGCGGCGTCAGTCACGTCCCGCAAATCGAAGCGATCGTCGCCGAAGACATCGCCGTGATGGGACACATCGGGATGCTTCCGCAAAGTGTTCGCGAGGAAGGGGGCTACAAGGTGAAGGGCCGCACCCAGTCGGAAGCCGAAGCGCTCGTGCGCGACGGGCAGGCGGTGGAGAAGGCAGGCGTATTCGCCGTCGTGCTCGAAATCGTGAACCCGGAAGCGGCGCGGCAGATCACAAGTGCCTTGACTATTCCGACCATCGGAATCGGCTCAGGCGAACAGTGCGACGGACAAATCCTGGTCACGCACGATCTGATCGGTTTGTTTCCTTGGTTTACCCCGAAGTTTGTTTCGCCCGAGGCGCGGGTGGCGGACGAAATCCGCAAAGCTGTCCAGATTTTTATCGGGCGAACAAAATCCGGGGAGTGCTAATCCTGACGCGCGATGTGCATGAAACAGTCTCTTGTGTTCTGTCTCACTGCCGCGCTCCTGATAGGCACGGCGCATCGCGCGCCCGCTCCGATTTCAGAAATTGAGACATCTACGCCCGCTCCCAAGCCGAAAGCAAAACGAACGATCAAACCGAAGGCGAGCGAGAGTTCAGAAAGATCGACAAAACGCCAAACGCCTTCACCGCAACCGCAGAAGCGACCGACTCCCAATCAGACCCCATTCGCAGGAACATGGGTGGGAACAACGAGCGTTGGAGATCAGGGAAATGTGGTGTACACGCTCACCGTTAATGCCGATGGCTCGACAGTCACGGAGAATACATCAGCGTGGGGCTCAAAAATACACCCAGCGAAGTGGGACGGAGTAACTCTCAAATGGCCATCCTATTTCTGCCACTGGACGCTAACACCAAGTGCCGACGGACAAACAGCACAGGTAATGATATACGGCCCATTTACGAGCAACCCAACTCCGACTTATCGCAAACAGACCTCCAAAGCAAATTAGGACACTACCCAAGGACACTGCCGATAGCCGCCTGCGTTTGACAACCGGGTCGCGCTGCCGGTCTGTTTCCCGAGGTAAATGAGAACCGACTTGGCAGAGTTCGACGAGGCGCTCCTGGAAAGCAGCAAAGACCGGAACTGGCTGCTCGTGGGCCTGATGATTTCGTTGGCGATTCACGGCGCGCTTTGCGGTTATTTTTACCGGACGAATTTCATGCCGGCCAGGAACCTCCAGCAGGAGCCGGCCCAGACCGCCATGTTCAAGGTCAAGAACGTGGAGATGCAGCCGCTGGACAAGGCGAGCATGGACCAGGCGAACCCCGCGGCGAAGCCGGACCCGGACAAGACCGATGTGCAGCTTCCGGACGAGAAGAAATCGTTCGACCAGCTTTTGCAGGACGTGCACGCCAGCGCCGCGTTGCCGGACGACACGCGGGACGTTCTCCCGGACAAGCCGCAGGTGGACGCAAACGCCAGCTCGGTCATGAAGGAAATCGAGGCCACCACGGCGCAAACGCTTTCGAAAAGCCCGGACGCGACGCGCGAGCAGAATCTCATGACCGATTCCGCCACTTCCGGCCGGCCGCAGCCGGCTTTGACCGGCACGGAGCTGGCCACGAGCACGACGATCAAGAAGCCGAATACCTTCACGAACAAGATTCCCGGTGACAGCGCGGGACCGAATACGCGCCGGGCGCCTGGCTTCAGCGATTTGGATTCGTTACTTTCGCAGAAAGGTCCGCTGGGCTCGGGCACCCAAATGCGCATGCCGGACGATCAGCTTTTTAATTACGACAGTGCCGATTTGCAGCCGAGCGCGATGAGCCAGTTGCAGAAACTCGCCACGCTGATCAAGCGCAATCCGAAGGCGACGTTCGCAGTCGAGGGCTACACCGATTCACTCGGGTCCGCCGAGTACAACCTGGATTTGAGCGAGCGCCGCGCCGACGGCGTGAAGCAATACCTAGTGCAAGCGATGGGGATCAATCCGGCGCAAATCAACGCGCGCGGGTATGGCGCGACGAAATTTCTGGTGGCTCCGCGTCCGGGCCCAGTCGCGTTCAACTCTCCGGAAGAGCAGATGGAGATCGAGCGACAACGTCCGAATCGCCGCGTCGTGATCGTCGTGCACACCGACGCGCGCTGAGGGGCTGGATTTGTAGGGCGTTTCTGTGAAACGCCAATCGATCTTTGGTCGGCATCTGACACAGACGCCCTACAATGGCGCGGATGTGCCGCTCACCAATTCTTGATCCATTGGTCTTGTGGAGAGGGGTTAGGTGTTGATGCCGTCCCGGTTCCCGCCGTGCTCCACAGATCGAACGTTGGATTGTAGCCTTTAGACGAGCTGGCCTGATTGGCGGTCGAATAGCCGTAGCTATAGCCGAATGGATCCGCGATAGCGCTAACGGCTTGCGCCTGATCTTTCGGCAGCAGCATGTTGGGTTTGAAGGGAAAATACGACTTCCGGATCGGAGCGCGGTTTCCCATCGGATCGCCGCTTAGCTCTTGGTACAAGAAAAAGCTGGCCGCCGCATATTGGGCCGAAGTCGGATTAAACATGGTCCGGGCGTCCAGAGTGTTAGTAGTGTCGTTTGCAGTGTCGGTCGGATAAATCCCGTTATCCGCTTTGTAGTTTTCCAAAGCCGTGGAGAGCGCGGCGATCTCGGCTTCGGCCCGCGAGCGTTTGCTTTTGGTCTGGACGTATCCAGACGTGGCGAGGATCAACCCGGCCAGCACGAGAATGATCGCGATTACAATGAGCAGTTCTACAACTGTGAAGGCAGACTGCGTCCGATGCTTCGCCATTCCACTTAACTCTGCTGCTGCAATCCGCTAATGATGCTGATCAGCGGCATGAAGAGGGCGATGACGATCGTGCCAACAATTAGGGCGAGCAGGACAATCATGATCGGCTCGAGCAAGGAGGTGAGCGCGGCCACCGAGTTGTCGACCTCGTCATCATAGACTTCCGCGATCTTCAAAAGCATCTCGGGCAACTGCCCGGTCTCTTCACCCACGTCGATCATGCTGATCACCATGGGCGGAAAGGCGCCGCTCGCTTCCAATGGCTGCGTGATCGATTCACCCTCTTTCACGCTGTCGTGCACCCGCAAGATAGCCCGCGCGATGACCGTGTTGCCCGCCGTCTCTCGGGTGATGTCGAGCGCCTGCAAGATCGGCACGCCGCTCGTCACTAGCGTTCCAAGCGTGCGCGAAAATCGAGAGATCGAAGTTTTCCGGATCAAATCGCCGAAGAGCGGCGCGCGCAGCTTCACTCGATCAAGGGCTACGCGCCCCGCACGAGTTCGCGCCGCGACTTTGCCAGCGACAAAGACAACGACAATTCCTGCGAGGAGCATGGCCCAGTGCGTCTGCATGAAATCGCTGACGCCGATGACGAAAAGCGTGACCGCGGGCAATGGCTTGTCGCCCAGCATGTCGTGGAAGATCGCTTCGAATTTCGGGACGATGAAGATGAGGAGAAAAATCATGATCCCCATGGCGAGAAGAAGCACGATGATCGGATAGACCATCGCGGCGACGACCTTGTTCTTAACCTTCTGCGCCTTCTCCTGGAATTCCGCGAGCCGGGTTAGCACCAGCTCGAGCACGCCACCGACCTCGCCGGCTCGGACCATGTTGACGTAGAGATCGTTGAACAGGCGCGGGTGTTCCGCGAGTCCTTGGGAGAAGGTGCTGCCGCCTTGCACGGAATCGGCCACTTTGTTGATTGCGCTTTTGAGCACGGAATCGCGCTCTTGCTTGGCGAGGACATTGAGACTGCGCAGGAGCGGAAGTCCGGCGTCGATCAACGTCGCGAGCTGCCGCGTAAAAATCATGAGCGTTTTTGGCTTAACCGACTTCCTCTGGAAGAGGACGATGTTCTTGCTGCGAGGAGCCCGCTCGGCGCGTGGAGTTTTGGTCGCGCGCCGCGCAACTTTTCCATCGGCGCTGATGGCCTTTCCTGCTTCGGAGACGTTGGTAGGAAAATACCCCGCCTGCCGGAGCTGCCCGATCGCCTCGTTTGCCGAAGAGGCATCGACCAAACCACTGGACTCCTGGCCGCGAGAGTCGAGGGCTATGTAGGTGTAACGGGGCATGATTTCGCTTTAGCGATTGTAGGGCGTCTTTGTCAGACGCCGCGCCGATGGCGTTTCGCAGAAACGCCCTACAATAATCGATCGCATCGGGGTTACGTGTACTTCAAGACCTCCTCGATGGTGGTATTGCCCGCGAAGATGCTGCGCAAGCCGTCCTGCCGCAGGGTAACCATGCCGAGTTCGATCGCCTTTTCTTTGAGTCTCACCGTCGGCGCACGCTCGTTGATCAATTCACGCAGTGGGTCGGTGATCTTCAACAATTCGTAGATGCCCTTGCGCCCCTTGTAACCGGTCTGATTGCACGCGTCGCATCCTTTGCCGTAATGAAAATTCCTGTCGCCGATGTCGCGGCGCGACAGACCAAGTTGAGCGAGCAGAGGTTGGCTGGGCTGATAGGTCGTGCGGCATTGCGGACAAATGCTGCGAAGCAAACGCTGCCCCAGCACAGCTTCGAGGGTGGAAGAGATGAGGAATGGTTCCACGCCCATGTCGATCAAACGCGTGATCGCGCCCGGCGCGTCGTTCGTGTGCAAAGTGGTGAAGACAAGATGTCCGGTCAGCGACGCCTGGATCGAAATTTGCGCCGTCTCCAGATCACGCGTTTCGCCCACCATGATGCGATCCGGGTCCTGCCGCAGAAAGGCGCGGAGCGCTCGCGCGAAAGTCAGGCCGATCGCTTCATTTACCGGCACCTGAACGATGCCGTCGAGGTCGTACTCGACGGGTTCTTCCGCCGTGACCAGCTTCGAATCAATCGTGTTGATCCTTCTCAAACACGAATAAAGCGTCGTTGTTTTCCCGGAACCGGTCGGACCAGTGACGATGAAAATGCCGTTCGGACGATGGATGATTTCGATGAGGTAATCGTGGATGTAATGGGGTAAGCCGAGCGCCTCCAGGTCGAGATTGACCGTCGAGCGATCCAGCACTCGCAGCACGACGCTTTCGCCAAACTGCGTGGGCAACGTGGAGACGCGCAGGTCCACGCTGCGGCCTGCAATATTTTTCTGGATGCGTCCATCCTGCGGAAGCCGCCGCTCCGCGATGTTCATGTTCGCCATTACCTTCACCCGCGAGATAACTGGCAGCGCGAGATGACGCGGCGGCGGCGCCATTTCGTAAAGCGCACCATCCACGCGGTAACGAATTTTGAATTCGTTTTCGAACGGCTCGAAGTGAATGTCGCTGGCGCGGTCCTGGATTGCCTGGAACAGGATCAGATCGACGAAACGAATGATGGGCGTTGTATTCGCTTCAGCCTCGACAGTTGACGCGCTGTCGTCGCTGCCGCGGATGGCCAGCAGCTCGCCCGTTTCACCCAGTTGCTTGAGGACCTCGTCGATGTTCGAGCTGTCGGTGCCGTAGTAAAGCTTGATCCGATCTTCGACCTGCTGGGTTGGTGCGACCACCACGTGCACGTCCTTTCCCAGGGCGAACCGAAGGTCTTCAGCGGCGCGCAGATCCAGCGGGTCGACTAACGCGACACTGAGGGTGTCGTCCTGGGCAGCGATTGGCAGCGCTTGATGAAGCCGCGCCAGGCCCGCCGGAATCAAGCGCACGATTTCCGGCGCGATTTCGTTTTCGGAAAGATCGATGAAATCAGTCCCGATCGCATCGGCGATAACCTGGTAGAATCCGCGCTCATCGACAAAGCCGCTATCGACCAGGGCCTGTTCGATATTCTTCCCGTTCAAGTTTGCCTCCTGCAAGACGTCTTCCACTTGCGACGGCTGAAGGACCCGTTGTTCGACGAAAAGATCCGCGACCTGCTGGCTATTCATCGCTTGGTTCGGGGTGACAGCAAGGCGGCGCAGGTATCCATGATGATGCGATCCACCGGATCGAGTATGTTCAGATTGGGGGGCGTTAAAAAGCGACGGCGCTTTGATTAAAAGGGTGACAGCCACTCGTTTTCACGACAAGCCTAATTTGATTTCGAGAAATGAGCCTTTCTGAGGAGAACGCACCACAGCTCGCGCGCGTTTTGAACCTGCGCGATCTGGTGCTCTTCAATCTGGTCGCGGTTGTTGGTATTCCCTGGGTGGCGACGGCCGCCAAGGCCGGGCCGAGTTCTCTAACGCTGTGGGTGCTGGCTGCCCTGCTCTTTTTCGTCCCGCAAGGACTCGCGGTCATCCAACTCTCTTCCAGCTTTCCGGCGGAAGGAGGCATCTACGCCTGGACCAGAAAAGAGTTTGGCGAGGGACACGGCTTTCTCTGCGGCTGGTGCTATTGGATCAACAATGTTCTTTACTATCCGACTCTGCTTCTCGCCGCCGCTGTCACTTCCACCTATGTCATTGGGCGGGGCCAAAGCGGACTGGCGGATAATTGGAATTACGTGCTTCCCTTCACGCTCATTGCCTTAGTTCTAGCTGTAGTGCTCA
This sequence comes from Verrucomicrobiota bacterium, assembly GCA_041167205.1. Lineage (GTDB taxonomy): Bacteria > Verrucomicrobiota > Verrucomicrobiia > Chthoniobacterales > UBA10450 > AV80. The sequence continues at coordinate 164 of JBEEHC010000085.1, read as the reverse complement.
ACATCGTAGGGGCCGGCACGGGCAAGTGGTTGCAAAATGTGGGGGGCCTCAGCGTCTTTCTGCCAGGAACGCTCCTTGTCCTTCTGGGCCTCTATGCCTTTCTGACAAGAGGCGCAGCTAATACCTTGACCTTCGTTCAGCTAACGCCGGACCTCACGAACCTG
>JBEEHC010000084.1:0-6233 GCA_041167205.1 Verrucomicrobiota bacterium | reverse complement strand
TGTTTCAATCGCGTGGATTATCACACGACATTGGTTGGGCAGGCGCTCCGCCTGCCCACCGCGGCAAGCGATGCGCTTGCCCTACAATTCATTTCTTTAGCGGCTCGGTCTTCGGCGAGCTTTCCTGGGCGTAAACCATCACGCCCTTAAGCGCATCGATCGCGCGCAACAGTTGCGGGTCCTTCGTTTTGATCAGGGCCTTCTCTTCCTCCGGCTTCAGGTTCTCCGTGTTGCGCATGGCAAAAAGCGCCCGCTCCTGTTCCACCGTCATGGGCACGCGGATATTCGGAGCCACGCCATTCCCATGGATGACCTGCTTGCTCGGCGTGTAGTACTTCGCGGTGGTGAAACGCAAGGCCGAGCCGTCCGGAAGCTGCACGACGTTCTGGACGGAGCCTTTTCCAAAAGTTGTTTCACCCACGAGAATCGCCCGGCGCAAATCCTTCAGCGCGCCCGCGACGATTTCGGAGCCGCTGGCGCTCCCTTCATTCACCAGGACCGCGAGCGGAAAGCGCGGGCGCTCTTTCGTGGCGCCTGAGGTCGAATAATCATGCTGCTGCGAACTGACGCGCCCCTGTGTGGAAACGACTTTGGTATTGGGCGGCAAGAATTGCGCGCAGACGTCGACGGCGACATTCAGGAGTCCGCCCGGATTGTTCCGGAGATCGAGCACCAGCGCCTGCATGCCGCGCTTTTGCAGATCATCGAGCGCTTTGGCCAACTCTTCCGCGGTCGGTTCGTTGAATTGAATCAAGCGGACGTAACCGATCTTGAACGGGCCGCCCAGGTCCACATCGAATATCTTCGCCCCCTTTACGCTCTGCACTTTTATCTCCGTCCGTTCTAGGGCGAAATCCTTAATCTCCTTGGTGGAGGGGCGCAGAATCGTCAGCGTCACTTTTTGCCCTGAGGTTCCGCGCAGGAAGTTGACCGCATCCTGCAGCTCCATTCTTTCGGTCGAATTGCCGTTGATCCTTAGAATTTGATCGCCGGAAAGAATGCCCGCCTTCGCCGCCGGGGTATCTTCCATCGGCGTGATGACAGTGAGCAGCCCGCCCTTTATCGCGACCTCGATGCCGAGGCCGTTGAACCGGCTGCGCGTGTCGTCCTGCATGTCCTTGAAGTCATTCGGCTCCATGAACTGGCTATGCGGATCGAGCGAGGCGAGCATGCCTTTCATCGCGGCATAAATCAGATCGTGGTAACTCGTCTTGTTGCCGTCCACGTAATCCTGCCGGAGCAACTGGACCGCTTTCGCAAAAACGGAAATCTGCGCGTAGCCGCTGTCGTCGTCTCCGCCGGCGGCGTGGGCCGTGTAGAACCGGACTCCGAGGAGCAGGTTAAGAACAACAAGGCACGCGAAGGTGCTGAGCAAAAGACGGCGCTTCATGTGGAATTCGTTATTTGGCCGCGACGATGATCGCTCATGCGGAAATTTTTGGCAACGCGCAAACCGTCCGCTAAGGTCACGCCGCAGGAAATCGACTCCCTTCCCCAATGAAATTACGCTCGTTAGCTTTCAGCCTCGCCCTTTGCCTGCCGCTTTGGAGCGTAGCGGCCGCGCCCTCACCGTCGCCCAAGGCTTCGCCCACGCCCTTGAGGAAGCCCACCGCTCAACCGCCGGTGAAACCTTTGCCGACACCCCCTGCGCAGAAGTCATCACCTTCATCGAAACCTTCGCCAGCACCCACCGCGACACAATCACCGAAGCCACCGCCGGCCCCGAAGTCGTCCCCAACCCCGAAGCCTGCTCCATCGTTGAAACCCGACACAGAGCTGGACAGCGTCGCGGATGAGTTCATTCGCGGCTACCTCGCAGCCCGGCCGCTGCATGCCACCGCCCTGGGTTTTCATGAATACGATGGCCGGATCAGCGAATACACACGGCTCGCGATCGACGCGGAATTGGCGCGGCTCAGGCGGTTCGACGAACGGCTGACCAAATTCGACATGGCCAAACTTGGCCCACGAGCGGCAATCGATCTCCGGCTCTTGCAAGCCGCGATCAAGAGGGAGCTTTTCTTCGCGCACGACATGGCCAGCTACGAGCACAACCCGATGACCTACGCCAGCGCCATCGACGTGAACGTTTACGTGAAACGCAAATACGCGCCGATCGAAGACCGCGTTCGCAGCATCATCGTCGTCGAGAATCAGGCGCCCAACGTCATGATCGCCGCGAAAACGAATCTCGCCGACGTGCTGCCAAAACCGTACGTCGAGCTCGCCATCCAGATCGCGCGCGGGTCCTCGGATTTCCTGAAAAAAAATCTCGTCGACGCGCTGGCCGACCTGAAGGACGAAAGTTTGCGCGCGACCTTCATGCAGTCGAATCGTCGCGCTGCCACCGCGCTGGCCGAGTATGCCGCGTGGCTGGAAAAAGAGAAATTGCCGAAGGCGACCCCGCAGTTTGCGATTGGCGAGGAAAAATATCAGCGGTTTCTCGCTCAAACCGAGCTGGTTGATTTGCCGCCGGCAAAAATTCTCGAGCTCGGATTAGCGGAGTTAAAACACGAACAGGAAGTCTTCGCCGAGGCCGCGAAGAAAATCGACGCGGACAAACCGGCGCAGGAAGTCTTCAAGCAAATCCAGGGCGAGCATCCCACGTCCGAGAATCTGATTCCCGAAATCACGAAGAAGCTGGATTCGGTCCGCAAATACGTCGTCGATCACAAGCTGGTCACGATTCCGACGGAAGTCCGGGCCCAGGTGAAAGAGACTCCGCAATATCGGCGTGCGACGAGTTTCGCTTCGATGGATACACCGGGCCCCTACGAGAAACGGGCCACCGAAGCCTACTTTTACGTTACGCCGGCGGAGAACGAATGGCCCGAGCAGCAAAAGAACGAGTGGCTGACCTCGTTCAATACCTACAGCGCCGACATCATTTCGATCCACGAAACTTATCCGGGGCATTACGTGCAGTTCCTCCATCTGAACGCGTCCAAAGCCACGCGACCGGAAAAGATTTTTGGGACCACTTCCTACGTCGAAGGCTGGGCGCATTACTGCGAAAAGATGATGATCGACGCCGGGTTCGGCAGCTCCGTCGGGCCGAGCCCGACCGACGAGGAAATAAAGCGCGGCGCGAAATACCGGATGGCGCAGGCTCAGCAAGCGATGCTTCGTCTGTGCCGCCTGTGCGTTTCGATCAAGATGCACACGCAGGAAATGTCGGTGGATGACGCCACGAAGTTTTTCCGGGAGAATTGCTATTACGAAGACAAGCCCGCACGGGCCGAGGCGATGCGTGGAACGTTCGACATCGGCTACCTGAACTACACGTTAGGCAAGCTCCAGATTCTAAAGCTGCGCAAAGATTACGAAGCGCAGGAAGGCGAGAACTTCTCCCTGAAAAAATTCCACGACGAACTGCTCAACCACGGAATGCTCCCGATTCGCCTGTTGCGCGAGATCATGCTCAAGGATCAGGCGAAGTGGGGTGACGCGCTGTAAGTCCAATCCAGGTAGGGACGCCTCGGAGAGGCCTCCCTACTGATTGGGTGTGCGCTATTCGACGTCCTCCTCCGGTTCCGATAATAGCTCCGGCAAGAGCGGCTCAGGATTGCTCGGCAGCTCTTCCACATCGCGCAGCTTCTTGGTAATCGCGCGAGAGCGCACCGCTACCTTGTCCATGTCGCTCGAGGCCTGATCGAGCTTCTCCTTCACCTTCAATAACGAATCGCCAAACTTCCCGAATTCATTCTTCACCGCCGCGAGCAAGTTCCAGACTTCGCTCGAGCGCTTCTGAATCGCGAGTGTCCGGAATCCCATCTGCAAACTGTTCAGCAACGCCGCGAGCGTCGTCGGTCCGGCAAAGACGACCCGGCAATCGCGTTGCACCTGCTCGACCAGGCCAACGCGCCGGATCGCTTCCGCGTACAGTCCTTCCGTCGGCAGGAACATGAGCGCGAAGTCGGTTGTGCGAGGCGGGTTGATGTATTTCGCGCAAATATCTTTCGCGCTCTTCCTCAATTGCGTCTCCAGACCCTTCATCGCGTCCTCGATTGCATTGACATCGCCCTTATCCTGGGCGGCGATCAAACGCTGATAATCTTCGGTCGGAAACTTCGCATCGATCGGCAGCCACACCGGCGCGCCATTCTCGTCTCCCGGTAGCTTGATGGCGAACTCGACATGATCACTGCCTTCCTCCCGCGTCTTCACGTTCCGCGCGAATTGCTCCTGAGTAAGAACCTGCTCGAGAAGATTGCCCAGCTGCACTTCCCCCCAACCGCCCCGTGTCTTGACGTTCGCGAGAACTTTTTGCAGCCCGCCGACGTCACTCGCGAGCTGCTGCATCGCGCCGAGCCCTTGATGCACCTGCTCGAGCCGTTCGCTGACCATCTTGAACGATTCGCTCAGCCGTCTCTCGAGCGTGCCCTGCAACTTTTCGTCAACCGTTGCGCGCATTTTTTCCAGCTGACCGGTGTTTTCCTCGCGCAATTCCTTTAGCCGGGAATCCACGTTGTCCGTGAGCCGACGCGCCTGGCCGGTAACCTGATCAAGCTGCGCGCGCAACATTCCGCTGATTTCAGTGAGGGATTTCAACGTCGTTTCGCTCACATTCTTCAGCGCGCCGGCAAGTTCCTCGCGTTGCGCTTTGGCCGAACCCGATGATTCCTCCCGGTTTCGTGAAAATTCGTCGCGAAACATTTTCTCCTGTCGTTCCTGAGCGCGATCGAACGTCTCGAGTCGCTTGAGAAATTCCGCGTCGTCTGTTCTGCCCCGACGGACGAAAGCGAACAGCAGCGCCGCGATCCCCGCGCCCGCAACCAATCCGATCAGGGCATAAAGCAGCGGGTTCACCCTCTGCGACTACCAGAAGGCTGGCGGCTCTTCAAGCGCCGGGACTCTCCGCGCCGCCTATTGCAACTTGTAAACTTCCACCAATCCGACTCCGCTCGTGTTCCCGACGCCGCGGACGATCGCGGTGTAGCTGCCGGGCGAGAGAACAGAGAGAATGGCCGACTCTTTGTTGTTACTCGGTGGAAGTCCGGTCGCTTCGATGGCGGCCTGTTGGGTGTCCCTCCAATCGTCGTTGGACGCAAGGAGACCGCCGTTGCCATCGTGCAACTCAAGTATGGGATCTTGCAACGCGTTCGGCACACCGAAACCCGAGAGCGACGGCCCGATCGCGCGCACCAGCATCTGACCGTTCGCACTGGCCAGCGGCCCGGCAATAAGCCCCCCGATCATCACGTTTTCTCCCGCCTCCACAAACCCGCGTGTACTGATGTTCGCCAGCCTCGCGTCCGCCCACGATTCCAAGTCGTACGCTTCCACCAACCCGACGCCTGTCCCGTTGCCCTGCCCGCGGACAACTGCGGTATACGCGCCGGGCGGCAACGTCGCCACGATGGCTGATTCCAAATTATTGCCGGGCGCAAGGCCGGTGGCTTGGATCTCCGCCTGCTGGGTAGCTCTCCAATCGTCGTTAGTGATCGTGACAAATGCGCCCGGACCGTGCAGCTCAAGGGTCGGGTTAGCTAGCGCGCCGGCAATTCCAAAACCGGTCAGCGACGGGCCAATGGCGCGGACCATCATCCTCTTTGGTGCGTAGCCGGTAATGATAAACCCTCCAATCAGGGCGTTATCACCGGTCTGGACGCGCAATCGGGTAGAGACATTCAAGAGCTGATCGGCCAGCGGAGTAATGGCCATCCCGCTGTCTTTGGCGATTTCCAAGTCCAGCGGAGAGATGGAATAACGAGTTTGGTAATAATAAATCACACCGTTCATCAGATCGATGAGGAGATTGGAACCCGGTCGCGGAGCTGAGTTTCCGAGGTGCCCGTAGTTCCCATAGGTCAGGGGAATGGGACCGCCATAGCGCGCCGTCGCGCCAGAGCCGTTAAAGTAGAGATTGCTGCCGTCAAAACTAGCGTGCTCGTCAAAGGTCGACATGTAGGTGGGCGGGAGCTGCCCTGTCGTTCCGTTCATCCAGCCGTTGAAAACAAAGGCGTGTCCCAGTTCATGAATGAACACGGAAACTGCGTCGATGTGGTTGGCCGGGATCGGGTCGGTCCGTGTTTGTGGATTTGGGTCGAACCAGAGTTGGTCAGTCAGGTAGGCCGTGCCAATGCGTATCCGGATGTCCGGATCGGCACCGTTCGGATCCATCCCCGTACGGACCTCGAAGGCGGCGCCTTGCTCGAAGATGTCCCGGGTTCCATTATTACGAACGAAGCCACTGGACACACTCGTGCCATCCATGGTCGGGATGCTGGCCA
>JBEEHC010000083.1:0-16759 GCA_041167205.1 Verrucomicrobiota bacterium | reverse complement strand
GGGATAGCTCGCGCTGGCGGAAGGCTGAACTTGCGGAATTGCAATCTGAAGAGTGCCTCCGGCTGTGAACTGACCGACCGTAAAGGGGACGTAATTCTCCGCACTCGTTAAAAGGCGTGAGCTTGCTGAGAGATGCACTGTCCCCTGCACGCTGAAGGCGCGCGGAACAAGAAGGGCATCACCAATTGTAAGATCACCATCAAGAAAGGCAGGATTCCCGAAGTAGGGGTTGCCTCCAGTTGTGAAAAGCCCACCCGCGATCTCCATCTTGCCGGTAAAATTTGCATCCAAAAGATTAGTAGCTCCTTCGGTCTGGATATAGCGATGGCCCGAAGGGACGGTGAAGCGCGCCCGGGAAATATCCCCGGTACCCCGGATGTTGACCACTCCCGCATTCGTGAAATCAGCGGCGGCGGTGAAGACGTAAGAGTCGTCGATGGTGAACTCGCCGGCGTGCAGGTTGTGGGCGAAATTGCGGAGCGCATCATTTCCGTTCTGATCGAGAATTTTTGCGCTGCTAAACAGAGAGATGGAGGCGGCGTTGTCGACGATGTCGGCGCCGTTAAATGCGAACCGCGACGGCGTGTTGCCAGCCCAATAGACCGTATAACGGCCCCCCGTCAGGGTGCGAGTCGACGGGTCGAAATTCGTGAGGGAGCCATTCACGGAAAGTGTGCCGTCCCAGACCGTTATCAGACCATCGTTCGTAAAATTTCCCGGGAGGGAAAAGTGGGTGCCACTGAGACTGAAGACTCCCGCCGCAGTGTTGTGCGCAAAGTTCCGGAGCGCATCGGATCCATTTTCATCCACGATTTTCGCCTGCGGATGGAAGAGACCGATGGAAGCGGCATTGTGAACGATATCCGCGCCGGCGAATTGAAGCACCGTCGGATGATTCGACCCCACGATGTAGGTGCCCCCCAAGTAATAACTTCCACCCGTCAGGGTACGGCTTCCCGCGTCGAAGTTTGTCAACGCGCCCAGGATGGTAAAGAGGCTGGGTTGATCAAAAGCGCTGGTCATTCTTGATTGTCCGCCGTTGGTGAAGGAGCCGTTGACGACTAACGAATGCCCTTCCGCTAGCAATGTCGCGGAAACGAGCGTGAGGTTCGATACCGTCGGATCGATATTCAGGCTGATCTGCTCCCCAACTGTAACGTTGAAGCTTTTCTCTGGAGAATTGTTCGGAACTCCCGGAGGCGACCAGTTGTTTGGATCCCCGTAGTACGCGGAACCACCCTGCGGCGTGAAGACTGAGTTCACGATCGTTTGGGCGGCGATGACTTGGACGGCAGCAAGCGTCACGGAGAGGAATAGTCCGACACGATGGGAGGGCATGCCCCAGCGTAGGATGGCCGATCGCCACATGGCAAGCTTAACCGGACAGGACTTGTTAGGCGGGTGATCGATTTGTCACACGCTCTGCACCAGGCGCTTGATGATGTCTTCGCCGGTGACGATGCCGATCAGGCGTTTTTGCGAATCGAGGACGGCTGCCAATCCGAGGCGCGCGGCGCGAAGCCGCTGGATGATGCGATAAGCCGGCTCGTCGTCACTCGCGGTGACGATCCGGCGAGTATAGCTGCCAAGAGATTCGCGGCGCGTTTCGTCGAACAGAATGTCGAAAATGTTCACGATCCCGATTGCCTGGCCCTGCGAAATGACCGGCAATCGATCGACCCCTGTCGTTGCGCTTAGCTTCAAGGTTTCGTCGACAGAGGAATCCGGCCGCACGGTCACCGCTTTGTCGATTGGCACCATCACATCGGAAGCTTTGACGTTTCGAAAATCGACGACGTTATGGATCATCGCGCGCTCGGTCGAGGTAAGGGAGCCTTCGCGTTCGCCTTGCACGGCGATCTGTTTCAGGTCCTCGCGGGCGATAAAGAGACGAGCACTCTTGCTGGCCCGGCGCGGGATGAGAAGACGCCCGGCCCGCTCACCGAGTTCCAGGACAGGCCAGAGAACGATTGAAATGAAGCCGAGAACGCCGGCCAGCGCGGCCAGCGCGCGAAAGGGAAATCGCCGGAAAAGAGATTTCGGCAGGACCGAGAGCACGAAAAGATAGATCGGCAGCGCAATGAGGACGGCCCAGAAAAATCCGGCGTATCCAAAGCGCGAGACGAGCAGCTTCGTGAGCAGGAGCAATCCGCAGATGTCGGCCATGTTCGTGACCAGCAGGACGGTGATGAGCAATCGCTCCGGCCGCTTCGTCAGCCGCGCCAGGCGCAGAGCCGCGGTGTTGCCTTGCTTGACGTGGTGCCGGAGCCGCACCGGGTCGATCGAGAGCAAACCGGCTTCGATTCCCGCGAAGAAAAACGACACCGTCCAACAGCAAAGAATGAGGAAGGCGTAGGTCATGATTCGTTCGCGTGTTGGCCGTCGCTCGGATCGCCGTCCGTAAAGGAGGCGGTTTTCTCGAGCAGGACCTCTTCGATGCGCTTGCGGCCGACCCGCCGAACCGTGACCGCAAGGCGCGGCATTTCAAGCCGCGTCCCCGAGGGCGGGAGGTAGCCGAGCCGGTTGAAGATGTAACCGCCAATCGTGTCGATGCCGTCCGCCTCCAACTCGAAACCAAGATGCTCGCTGACGTCGTCGAGCCGGGCGTTGCCGCTTACCAGGAAGCGTCCGTCCTCGAGCGGTTCGATGTAAAGATCGGCGTCGCCCAACGGCGCTGCGTCGCTCATGATTTCCTCGATGATGTCGGAAAGCGTGATGATTCCTTCCGTGCCGCCGAATTCATCGACCACGATGGCGAGGCCCTGCGAATGGGTGAGGAAACTCCGGAGCAGATCCATCGCCTTCATCGTTTCCGGGACGAAGGAGGGCGCGACCAATGTCTCCGTGTAATGCTCGCTGGGATCGAGGAGAAAACGTTTCACATCGATCACACCGACAATCTGGTCCGGAGTGTCCGCATATACCGGGACGCGGCGATGGCGCCGCTGCTTTATTTGAGCGATCGCTTCTTCATTCGTCAGGTCGTCCGGCAGGGCGAAGGTGTCCACCCGCGGCGTCATGCAATCCTTCGCGGTCTTGTCTCCCAGCTTGATGATCTCCTGGATCATTTCGCCTTCCGCTTCGTGCAGGGTGCCTTGCTCCTCCCCCATCTCGACCAGCGTCTCGAGTTCTTCGTCACTCAAACGTGTGCGTTTTTGCAGGTGACTCGGCGTGAGACGATCGGCCATGGCCGTGCTGACGCGTTCCAGCAGGTGCCCGACCCGGTCGAGTAGAGGCATCAATGCCTTCAGGGTGAAAACCCCGAGGGCGGAAAGCTGATAGGGAGCCGAGAGCGCGAGCAGTTTCGGAATCAGATCACAAACCAGAGCGACGATCGCAAAAATGACCGTGGCTGCGACCCATTGCGGGATGCGCGCCGCCAGGGGGCCTTCCCAGATCAGCAGGAGACAGAGGACGACGAGAGGAATATTTACGAGCGCATCCGCGAGCAGGAGGACGTTGAGGACCCGCCTCGGGTTCTCACGGAAGACCTGGATGAACTGTTTGAGCGACGGATGTTTTTCCTCGAGGCGCCGGACCTGATGGGGCTTGAGGGAGAAAAGAGCGGTCTCGAGTCCCGAGAAGAGGCCCGACCAGAAGATCAGGGTCGCGATGGCAAAGAGGAGAAGGGTAAGGGCCGCCAGCGTCATTTTTCGCCGCGGCGGCGGTCGTGCAACCGTTCGCCCTCCCGAAGACTGAGGCGTGCTCGTTTGCCCATCATCGCAGGCGCCACCAAGTTACGGCCTCCATGAGCAAAGGCGAGAGAATTTCCCAATTCGTGCAAGGGCTGCAGGGCGGCGAGGCAAAAGCCGGCAGTGGTGCCATCGCCGACCATCCGTATTACCGGGCATTTTTTCGGTGCTGGAACGAGCAGCGTTACTATGAGGCGCACGATGTTCTCGAGCAGGTCTGGCTCAAGACGACGACGACTTCCGGCGACGCGCAATACTTCAAGGGTTTGATCCAGGCCGCCGGCGCTTTCGTCCATTTGCAAAAGCAATTCGAACATCCGACGCATCCGAAACATGGACGGCGCCTCGCTCCGGCCGTCCGGTTATTTCGCCTGGCGGAGAAGAATCTGGAGCCATTAGGCGCGGAGCGACATGCCTTCGATTTGGTGAAGTTCCGGGAAATGCTCGGCCGGCATGCGCGTGTGATTGTGGAATCTGAGCAAAAGATCAATCCGTGGTCTCCGAAGACCGCGCCGCGCGTGTCGCTCCTGAAATAATCCACGGGCGGTTCGGTCAGTTGGTGAAGATCAGTTTGTAGCCTGCGAGAACCAGAACGGTCGCGAGGATCAGTGAAATTGTGCGCACTGGGAAACGCCGGCTGCCCAGGTGCGAACCGAGCGTTCCAGCGATTACCGCTGCGACGGCGAGAATCCAGGCGAAATTTGGAACCGGTCTGCCGCTGGAAATGTAGCCAACCAAGCCGGCGATTGAATTCACCAGGATGAAGAGCGCGGAAACCGCGGCTGCTCCGCGAATTGACGCCCAGCGGCAAAACAGAAGCAACGGCGTCAGGAAAATGCCGCCTCCCGTTCCCGTTAAACCGGAGAGAAAGCCGATGCCCGCTCCGGTCCCGATTGCGACCGGTACCGGCGGAGGCGCGGTGTCCGGCGGATCGCCCTGACGAAAAAACAAACGCGCGGCCGAAAAGAGGAGCACCGCGCCGATCAGAATCTTGAGAAAATGTGCCGGGACTGGAAGGTAACCTCCGAGATAGGCGGCCGGGATTGAAAGCAACGCGAACGGCCAGAAAAGTCGCCACGAGAAATATCCGGCCCGCCAGAATTGAAACGCGCCAATGGCCGCCACCAGGATATTGAGGACGAGGGCGGTCGGCCTGATGAAAGTCGCGGAGAGGCCGCAGAGTGTCATTACGGCGATGTAGCCCGAGGCGCCGGCGTGACCGACCGACGAATAAAGGAAGGCGACGATTGTGATCCCGGCGAGCAGCAGAATGAGATGCGTCGTGTCGAGATCCACCGACGCTTCATACCCGAGCGGCTCTGCCGTTTCAAGGAGCGGCGGTTTCCAACCGCTCCTCCTTGGCTTTGCGGAGCAAAGCAATAGGTTGAGCGATGACGTCAGTTCAAACCCCAGCCACTAACCGGCTTGCCCGCGAGAAGTCGCCTTATCTCCTCCAGCACGCGCATAACCCGGTCGACTGGCTTCCCTGGGGCGAGGAGGCTTTCGCGAAAGCGCGGCGCGAGAATAAACCAATTTTTCTCTCCATCGGTTATTCCACCTGCCACTGGTGCCACGTCATGGCGCACGAATCCTTTGAGAGCGCGGAAGTGGCGGCGATCATGAACCGCGAGTTTGTGAACATCAAAGTCGATCGCGAGGAACGGCCCGATGTCGATCGGGTCTACATGACTTTCGTGCAGGCCACCACCGGCGGCGGCGGCTGGCCCATGAGCGTGTGGTTGACGCCCGAGCTGAAGCCATTCGTCGGCGGCACCTATTTTCCGCCCGAGGACCGGTACGGGCAGCCGGGGTTCAGCAAAGTGCTGGAACGAATCGCGGCGGCGTGGAAACAGGATCACGAGAAAATCGCGGAGCAGGGGACGAAAATCATCGCGGCGCTGGCGCAGGCGGAGTCGGGTGGAGGGGAAGCGACGCGACTCGGCGCGGCGACCCTGGAAGCAGCCTATCAGCAGATCGCGCGAAGCTACGACGCCCACGAAGGCGGTTTTGGCGGTCCGCCCAAATTCCCGCGGCCGGTCACGCTCAATTTTCTTTTCCGAATTTATGCGCGCGATGCCCCAGCTGCGCTTTCTGCCGGGGCCGTGCGCGGCAAGCACGCGCTCGAGATGAATCTCTTTACGCTCCGTAAAATGGCGGCGGGCGGGATGCACGATCATCTGGGCGGCGGCTTTCACCGTTACTCAGTGGATGCCTTCTGGCACGTGCCGCATTTCGAAAAGATGCTGTACGACCAGGCCCAGCTGGCGGTCGCTTATCTCGAAGCTTTTCAAATCACACGCGAGCCGCTCTTCGAAGAAATCGCGCGGGATACGCTCGACTACGTCCGTCGCGACATGAGCGCGAAGGAAGGCGGATTCTTTTCCGCCGAGGATGCCGACAGCTTACCCGCAGCCTCAGGTACGGATCAGTCCCGGCTCCAGAAGAGCGAGGGCGCGTTCTATGTTTGGAGCAAGCAGGAGGTCGATGCGGCTCTTGGATCGTCCGCTGAGATTTTCAATTTTCATTACGGGGTCCAGCCGGACGGCAACGTACCTCCTGCCGCTGATCCTCACGCGGAATTCACTGGAAAAAGTATTTTGATCGAGCTGCAGACGATTGCAGAAACGGCGCAGCATTTCAAAAAGGAGGAAACGAAAGTGCGGGAGATCCTGGCCGAATCCCGCGCCACCCTTTTGGCGCTCCGCGCAAAACGGCCGCGGCCACACCTCGACGACAAGATCATCACGGGGTGGAACGGCCTGATGATTTCCGCTTATGCGCGCGGGGCCCAGGTGCTGGACGATCCCGGTTATCTCGACGCAGCAACACGGGCGGCAACGTTTGTTCGCGCGCAGCTCTATGATGCATCGAGAAAAGTTCTGGTGCGAAACTATCGGGAAGGCCGAAGCGAGGTGGAGGGTTTCGCGGATGATTATGCGTTTGTTGTGCAAGGGTTGCTCGATCTCTACGAGGCATCGTTCGATGTGCGCTGGCTTCGGTTCGCGATCGAGCTGCAGGAAACGCAGGACCGGCTGTTTTTCGATGAGGAACGAGGCGGTTATTTCAGCGGGACTGGCAAAGATCCGAGCATCCTTCTGCGGATGAAGGAAGATAACGATAGCGCGGAACCGGCCGCGAGTTCTGTCGGAGCGCTAAACCTCTTACGGCTTGCGCAGCTTCGCAATGAGGTGGGTTGGTACGAACAAGCGGAGAAAACGATCGACGCGTTCAGCCCTCAGATCAGCCATTTCGCGAGCGCAATGCCGCAGATGCTGGTCGCGCTGAATCTTAGTCTGAGCAAACCGGCCCAAATCGTGATCGCGGGGAAAGTTGATTCGAAAGAGACGCGCGCACTTCTCAAGGAAGTTCATCAACACTTTCTGCCGAACAAGGTTCTCCTGCTGGCGGATTCCGGCGAGGGCCGAAGATATCTGGAGGAAAAGCTCGAGGCGCTTGGGACCATGAAGCCAATTGGCGGCAAGTCTGTCGCCTACTTTTGCGAAAACTTTGTGTGTCAGGCGCCGGTCACTGATCCGAGCGCTTTGCGAAAGTTGCTCGCGAAGCAAGGCTGACGAGCCGAGTCCACTGCTACTCCGGCTTTTCGTTGCCGTTCTCGAATTTCGCCGTCGCTATCGGCAATTTTTTCCGCCGTCGCAGCCGAAGCCAGTTGTTCCATGTTTTCCGCATGCTATCGCGCGGCGTCAGGTAATTCTGGTTCAGCTCGTTGCTCTTGACGAGCTGGGCCACGATGCCTTGAACGGAAAAATCGCTGGTATTCAAAATGGTATAAGCGGTGCCGACCGCCTCGGAGTGGTGGGCGTCGCTCGAAGCGGTCATGGGGAGACCGCGCAGCTGCGCGTATTTGAAGGCGTAACGATTATAACGGCGCAGGGTCGTGGCGGCGTTAAAGACTTCCAGGGCGTCGATCGGCAGGGTTTCCAGGACCGGAAAGCGAATGCCGGCGCGGAAAAGGTCGTAAGGGTGTGGCGGAATGGCGAGACCGCCGCGTTCATGAATGATCTCGCACACTTCGCGGGCCGGTTTGCCTTTCAGGTAGGGAAGAGTGGCCCCGATGCAGAGGAGATGTCCCTCCGCCGTCGTGACCTCGACGCCGGGAATGATAAGAAAATTGTCGACCGGCATGCCGTCTTCGCGCATCAAACCCTTCTCCAAGAGGTAGGTGACGGCATCACACGTGTTGTGATCAGTGACCGCAATACCATGAAGCCCTTTCTCCCGTGCCGCGGCGATGTTCTCTTCCGGGCTCGACACGCCGTCGCCCGAAAAGAACGTGTGCGTGTGGAGATCGATGTTGAACGGCATTGGCGGGAAGCTAGTTTGCAGCGCTCAAAATGGAAAGCGCCGGTTTAAAGGAGTGGGCCATCGTCTGTGAGGCGATGGGCCGGGGAGAACAGAGCGTCATCCTGCGAAAGGGCGGGATTGCGGAGAGTCGGGCGGGATTTGCGTTTCGCCATTCTGAATTTTTTCTTTTTCCGACATTTTTTCACGAACAAATCGGCAAGGTGCGCGGCGATGGCGGAGAACTTCCGAAGGAGCGGGCCAACGACATTGAGATTCGTTTTTTTGCGAAGGTGATTGCGGTGGCGCACCTCACCTCGTGGGAAACGGTCGCAGCGCTGGAGCCGCTTCATATTTTGCAGCAATCGGTCGTGCGCGAGCGCTTTGACTACGATAACACGCCTGGTCTGCACGCGGCTTTGGTGCGGGTGTTTCGCTTGAGGCCAAGCTGGATTTTTCCCAATGCGCCCCGTTACGGTGGCTGCCGATCCTGGGTGACGTTAACGGGATGCCCGACGGAATTGCGTTTCGAACCGGTGCTGAGCGAGCGCAACCATGAAGAGCGAGTCGAGAAATTTCGCGCCGCCTGCTCAGCCTCCTGATTCTCCTTGCCTTCGACGGCCGAAAGGGACTAAACCGGTGTCCAGCCGACAACGGGCCCGGCAAAATGGCCCACTTCCCCACGACAAACCCCCGAACCCGCAAACTATGAAACTCATCACCCGTTCAACGATCGCGTTGGTATTCCTGATTGGTCTTGCGACGCCCCTGCTAGCTCAGGGTCCCAACGTCGCCGTTCGTATTTCCAAGCCCTCGCACAGTTGTTTCCCCGTCACGCTCCAGAATCTGCGAACCACGCCGGTCAAGGTCCAAGCCGCCTATATCAGCATCTTTGATCAGAGTAACTGCAAGCTAACTTGCGAATTCAAAATGACGCTCGAAAAGAAGCTCGACCCCTGCAAACCCTTGGCCTTTCGGATCTGCTGCGAAAAGCCGCTCCCCCCAAAGTACATTTGTTACGTTCGGGTGGTCCACAACCTCGGCAATAACGAGGAGTGGTTTTTTGCGCCATAGATCGAATACGGTAGATCACAAGTCCGTCCCCATTCGCCGGCTACGATACGTCAGCCAATCGCTTCGACCAGGAGTCCGCTCTCCGTCAAACTATCGCCCTCACCGTTGCGGTTGAATTGCATGTCGTAAAGACGCCGATAGTAGCCGGACTTCTCGAGCAACTCGGAGTGGGTGCCTATCTCCTTGATGTGTCCCTGATCCATGACGACGATCTGATCGGCCGATAAAATCGTCGAGAGCCGGTGCGCAATCGCGATCACCGTCCGTCCGGCGGCGAGAGTTTCAAGCGCCTGCTGGATTTGCTTTTCCGATTCGGAGTCGAGTGATGAGGTCGCTTCGTCGAGTAGGAGAATCGGCGCGTTTTTTAGGAGGGCGCGCGCGATGGCGAGGCGCTGCTGCTGGCCACCGGAGAGCAAACAGCCCTTGTCGCCGATGATCGTCTCGTAACCCTGCGGTTGCGCCATGATAAAATCGTGCGCGAAAGCGGTCCGCGCCGCCTCATACACTTCTTCCCTGGTGGCGTCGAACCGGCCGAACTGGATGTTGCTTAGAATGGTATCGTGAAACAAAAACGTCTCCTGGGTGACGAGGCCAATTTGTTCGCGAAGCGATTGCTGCTTCAGGGCTCGCAAATCCTGGCCATCGATGCTCACGCTGCCCGCGGTCGGATCATAGAGCCGCAGGATAAGGGAGAGAATAGTGCTCTTGCCCGCGCCGCTCGCGCCGACCAGCGCGTAGGTTTTCCCCGGCTCGATCCTCAGATTCAAGTCGGTCACGGCATCGGTGACACCGCCCGCGTAGCGAAAGGTCGCGTGATCGAACTCAATCAACCCTTCGCAGCGCCGCAATTCCCTGGCGTCAGGCGCGTCCTGGATGGTCGGGGCCAAGTCCATGATCGCAAAAACTTCGGTGGTCGCCTGGATCGACTGCTGCATGATCACGCCCATTCGGCTCAAGGTTTTGATCGGCTCGTAGAGCAGAACAATTCCGCAGTTCAGGGCGATAAAACGGGCCGCGCTCAGGTTGGCGTAATAGATGTATAGTAGCGCCAAACCGACGCCAAAGGCGGCGATCACTTCCACGAGCGGGCCAACAGCTTCTATCGCTCGGATGATGCGCATCATGTTTTGGAATTGCAGGCGATTGCTGCGGCGAAACAAGTTTTCCTGGTGCTTTTCGCGCGCGAAGGACTTGACCACGCGGATACCGGCAAACGTTTCCTGCATCGTCACGAGCATCTGGCCCATGTCTTCATTCTGGTGCTGCATTGCTTTGCGGGCCCGTTTTCCGTAGTAAGAGATCGGCACCAGGCAGCTCGGAAATAGGACCAGGGTCACGAGAGTGAATTTCCAGTCCATGTAGAGTAAAACAGCGACACCGCTGACGATGGTGATCGGCTGCTTGAACAAATCGCTACTGACGGTCGAGAGAGCGGCCTGCATGCCGCGCGTGTCGTTGGTGATGCGGGACATCAGGAAGCCGGAGTGCATCCGGTTATAAAAATCCATCGAATGATGCAGCATTCTGGTGAAGAGCTCGTCGCGAATATCGGTCAGGGCGCGATTGCTCACCCAACTCATGTAGTAGGCGTTGCCGTAAGAAAAGAGGCTCCGGACCGCCATGACCGCGGGAATGGCCAGGCACATCCAGATGATGGAGCTATCCATTCTTGGGCCGTTGTTCAGGAGAGAGGTGTTCGCGGCAAATTGCTGGGCGGTGGCGGCGGGAGCACCGCCGTGGAAAATAACGCTGGTGACTTTCGCGAGGACGAGCGGCATCAGCGAGCCGATCATGCCAAAGAGTCCGCCGCAGGTTATACCCAGAATGAAGCGCCAACGATATGGTTTTACGTAGGAGTAAAGGCGGCGATAGGGACGCCAGCCGATGCGGATCATCTGCCAGAGCGAGGGCTTGGCTGGTGCGGCTTGCGGTTCACTCATAGCACGGGTGCCGCCGGAGCCGACAGCAGCGATTCCATAGCATCGATCACCGATTTCGTCGAGATTTGGTTCATCGGGACGGCCCGCTGCTTTGGGTCAAATTCGCTCACCGGGCCCTCGAATTCGCCCAGGAGAACGACGGCCGATTCGGAGCGGGGGTGCCAATGAAACGGGTTCGTGGGGCCGAACAGGACCACTTGGGGAGTTTCCCACGCCGCGGCGAAGTGCATCGGCGCGGAATCGACGGTGACGAGCAAGCGGGCCTTGCGCACCAAGGCCGCGAGCGTGAGCAAATCGGTCTTTCCGGAGAGGTCGATCACGTCCGAACGGGTCGAGGACTTAATGGCGGCGATTTGCGTTCGTTCCAGGGCAGAGCGGCCTCCCGTGAGGACGCACTTCATCTGACGCTCCTGCATGCAGTGATCGATTACCTGGGACCAGCGGTCCACTTCCCAGAATTTTTCAGCCCGGGCCGACCCAGGGTGAAGAATCACGAATTCGTGGCCGGCCTGCGCCGCCCTCAGAAGATGTTCCGCTGCCGCCACGGTGGAGTCTGGCAAGTCGAGGTGGATGGCGCGGGAGGCGTCGTTAATTCCCAACGGTTTCAGCAGGGCGAGATGGTAATCGACGGTGTGCAGAAAGCGCACCGGAGATTCCACGAACTCGTTGTAGCCGCGGGCCCGAATCTTCGTGCGCAGGTTCGGGTGATCTGAAGTGATGCGCTTTCGTGCCCGCGAAAGCAGTGTCAGGAAGGAAGAGCGATCGTTGCGCGTGAAATCGAGGCAGTAATCGAATTTGCCCCATGCGAGCGCGAGCCAATCAAGTGCATCGTCGGCTTTTCCCCTGACCACCAAAACTTTGTCGACCCCCGAGATCGCCGGAAGTAACCCCTCGACTGCGGGCGATACGACCAGGGAGAGAGTTGCTTCCGGGAATTTTTCCCGCAGGGCCGCGATCGCAGGCGTCGTCAGAATCAGGTCGCCGATTCGCTTTAGTTGAATGAGAAGGATGTTCATCAAACTCTTGCTCGTGATCCTGATCTTGCTCTTGATCCTGCCGGCCTCCGTTCGAACGAGATCAGGAGCATGATCAAGATTAGGAGCAGGAGGAACTAGCGTGCCATTCCCATTGCGAGCTCGTAAGCGCCGAGCAGTCGCGCCCGAAAATGGTCCCAGGTGAAATTCTCCACCACACGCCGGCGCGCGGCCAGCCCCATGCGCTCGACTGTTTCCGGATGCCGATAAAGCTCGAGAATGGCCGACGCCAATTCACCTACATTTCCCGGAGAGACCAGAATCCCTTCGACATCGTCGGTGACAACGTCCCCCGCTTCCCGCGTGGTGATTTGCGGCAAACCGCATGCCGCCGCCTCGTAGGTGACCTTCGCGCTCCCTTCGCATTGCGAGGGAAAAACGTGCACCGTCCCCTGACTCAGGTAATTCTCCACATCCCGCACGAAGCCAACGATCTTGATATTGTCCCGCCAGTATTTCTTCAGGTGCGGCCGCGCTTCCTCATGCACGGAGCCCACCAGCCACAGCTCCGCATCTTTCAGGTCGAGCCGATGCCACGCTTCCAGAAGGTGATGAATACCCTTCCGCTCGATCAGGGCGCCGGAAAAGACGGCGCGAAAGATCGGGGGGCGAACGCCTGGTTTAAACCGCTCCGTGTCGACTCCTCGAGGGAGATAAAACAACTTTTCCTCGGAAAAGCCCTGGACGCGGAAAGTGTCGGCCGCCTTTTGGGAGAGGACAAAGAGCATGTCGGCAAGTTCGTACTCCTCCAGGAAACGTTCGCGCGTCTGGAGCAAATTTTCTTTCCAACGCCGATGCCGCGGAAGATCGGCCGTGGCCAGGGTGGCAGATGGGCGATCGCCCAGCACTTTCCCGCGATCCCGGTGCCAGGTGGGAATTTCCACGATCGAGGGAATGCCGAGCTTCCTCGTCACGCGCAATGATTGCAGGCAGTCGCCCGACCAGCTGTGGAAAAGATCGTAGCGTCCAGTGGCGAGCTGGCGCGAGGCGATCCAGTCGAGATACTTTTTCTTCGCGCCGTAATAATAGGGGCGATCGAGAAAAGAGATTAGACGCACCGGATGCCAGCGCAGCGATTGAATCAGGTGCGCCGGTATCTCGTCCTGACGATTATCGTAGGCGATGGCGCGTCCGAGAAATCCTCCCCGGTGCGAGGCTCGCAAGGTTTCAAAGGCGTCCGTGTCCAGGCCTGAGCCTCCGATCCGGGCAAAGATCGAATAGAGCAAATGCTTGGGAAGGACGCCTGGTCTCTGGGTCGCGGGGCGCGACGGCGAAGGGGCGTTTAGAGTTTCACCCACCATCGGCTAACAAGTATTGTGGTGATTGCGGGCAAGTAAAGCCCTCGTTCCGCCATGACGTAAATGCGATCTAACTATCTTACCATAGGATTTGTCCGGCGCGGATTTTCTTCCAGCGGAGGCGCTGAGGCGTATTTGAAACGGCTGGCCGCCGGAGTAGTGGCGAGCGGTCATCGGATCCGCCTTTATGCTTCGAAAGACTGGCCGCCTGACCAGTGGAACTTCGGGCCAATCACTCACCTCACGGCCGGATCGGCGACTGCGTTTGCCGATGAGATGGAGAGGCTCACGCCGCGGTCGGAGTGCGACGTGTTGATGAGCCTGGAACGCATCCGGCGCTGCGATATTTACCGCGCCGGCGACGGCGTGCATCGCGCCTGGCTGGAGCGGCGTTCGCAAATCGCGGGCCCATGGCAGAAGCTCACTCGAATCCTGAACCGCAAGCATTCGGCCACGCTGGCGCTGGAGAAATCGCTTTTCGCGAAAGGCGGCGCCAGCCGTGTCATCGCAAACTCGCGCATGGTGAAGGACGAGATCGTGCGGTTCTATGGATTTCCGAACGAGAAGATCGATGTGGTTTACAATGGCGTACCCCTTGAGGCGCTTCGGCGTGGCCAGGAAAGCCGGGCGAAAACTCGCGAGACGCTTGGTTTGAGCCGTGAAGACATCGCCGTGCTCCTGGCCGGCTCCGGCTGGGAACGAAAGGGTTTGCGCTTCGCGATCCAGGCGATCGAAAAGAGCGGGACGCAAATGCAGCTCCTTGTCGCGGGCCGCGGCGATGAAGGAAAATTTAGGTCCGCTCGTGTCCGATTTCTGGGGGTGGTCCGGGAGATGCCGGCGCTTTATGGAGCGGCGGATATTTTTTTGCTTCCTACAATTTACGATCCGTTTTCCAACGCCTGCCTCGAAGCCCTGGCCGCCGGCCTTCCGGTCATCACCACACGCGCGAACGGCTTCTCCGAAATCATGGAGACCGGCGTTCACGGCACTGTCCTGAACGACCCCCGGAACATCGATGCGATTGGTGAAGCGCTTCTGTTTTGGTCTGACAATGCCCAGCGGGAGCGGGCGCGCGTCGGAATCCGCGAACTCGCGAATCGATTCGACATCTCCGCCAACGTCGCGCGAACGCTCGAGATTCTGCTTCAGGGGGCGGCCAGCGCCGCGTCCACGTGAGGGAAAATTATGAAAACCTGATCGAGCCGGGCGATTTCAAAAATCGGGCGCACGTTCTCCTGCAAACCCGCCAGGACAAACTTCCCGCCGTACGCTTCCACGTTCTGCATCCCTTCGATCAGGACCGCGAGTCCGGAACTATCAATGTAAGTGACCCGTGAGAGATCGACCACCAGGCGCCCCGGCTTCTGTTCGATTATCGCGGCCAGGGACGCGGCGATGCGTGGTGAGACGTGGAGGTCGATTTCGCCTTCGAGCGGCAGAACGTTAGGCGCGTCGGGTAGAGACATAGCGTTAAGGTGGGGGAAGATGTCACTCTCCGGCCGCGCGTCAATCGATCACCAGCCCAAAGTTGCGATCACGTCGTCCACTTTCGAGAGATCATCGAAAAGAAAATCGGGGGCGTATTCGGCCAATCTGCTCCGTGGCCACGAGCCCGTGGCGACCGCGATCGTGCGCGCGCCAATGGCCTTTCCGCAGGCGATGTCGTGCCCCGTATCGCCAATGACGTCGACTTGCGCAGGCAGGAATTTTCTTCCAGTGCCCTCCTGCGCTCGCGTCAGTGCAAACGCGCCGAGTTCGTTCCGATCGTGATGGTCATCTGCGAACGCGCCGAAGGCGAAGAAGGGCCACAGATGGTAATGCTCGAGCTTGAGTTGGGCGCCGCGTTTGAGGTTACCGGTGAGGAGGCCGAGAGCCGTGTCGCGCTGTTGTTCCGATCGTTTCAATAACTCCAGCACGCCGGGCATCACCTCTCCTTTGCTCCGCGGCAACTCCTGCGCGAGCAATTCCAAATAGAGGGCGAGAAGTGATCTCACACTTTCTGTTGTGATCGGCTCTCCGTATTTCGTCAGAATCTGGTGCGCGATGCCGGAATCTGTCCGCCCGGCGATTTCGACTCCCTCCAAATCGCCGCCGAATCGTTGTGTCGTCGCCAGCTCGATCGCCCGGTGCCCAGCCGCACCGGTGCTGATGAGGGTGCCGTCAATATCCCAAAGCAGGAGACGCTCTTTTTTCATTGATGATTTCAGATTGCAGATTTCAGATTGAAGCGCGCTCTCCAAGTCGACGAGGCGCTCAGGCTAATCTGAAATCTCCAATCTGAAATCTGAAATTCCATATCGAGGCCGCCTCGGCCCGTCGCCGACGGGTTATCTGCATGTCGGCCATGCGGTGACGTTCTGGCGTGCACAGGAACGCGCTCGAGAGGCTGGTGGAAGGCTCGTTCTCCGAATCGAAGATCTGGATGAAGACCGATGCCGGACAGAATTTCGCGACGCGATCGTCGAGGACCTTCGCTGGTTTGGATTGTGTTGGGATGAAGGACCCGATGTCGGCGGAGCGTTTGCGCCTTACGTTCAAAGTGAACGGCGCGAAATCTATCTCGCCGCCTGGAAGAAATTGCGGGACGCGGCGTTGCTTTATCCCTGCACCTGTTCGCGGCGCGACGTCCTTCAATCCGCCAGCGCGCCCCATCATGAAAACGAGGAGCCGATTTATCCGGGAACGTGCCGGCCCGACAGGGGAACGGTCAGTGACCTCGATTCGCCCGCGGGGCATAACTGGCGCTTTCGTGTGCCCGATTCGGAAGCGTTGGAATTCGTCGATCAGCGCCTTGGGCCGCAGTGGATGAGTTCCGGCCGGGATTTCGGCGATTTCATTGTCTGGCGAAAGGACGACGTGCCGGCATATCAACTGGCGGTGGTTGCGGATGACGCAGCGATGCAAATTAGTGAAGTCGTTCGCGGCGCGGATTTGCTTCTCTCAACCTTTCGGCAGTTGCTGCTTTATCGCGCGCTGGGTTTGCGCGGGCCGCGATTCTATCACGCCGAATTGATTACGGACTCATCGGGCAAGCGGCTCGCGAAAAGGCACGACTCGCTGAGTTTGAGAGAGCTGCGCGGTTCCGGCGCCGATCCCCGGGAGTTGCGGGCTCGCCATCGATCAACGGGCCCCTCCCTCGATTGACCCATAGTGGACGCGCCCGCATAGTGCAGCGCTTTATGTCGATCGAGCTGACCCGAAATTTCTGCATCATCGCGCATATCGATCACGGCAAGACTACGCTTTCGGATCGATTGCTCGACCGCACGGGCACGATCCACGAGCGGGACAAGCAGGACCAATTGCTCGATTCGATGGATCTCGAACGCGAGCGCGGGATCACGATCAAGGCACACCCGGTTCGTCTGAACTACCGCTCCGACGCCGGGCAGGACTATGTCCTCAATCTGATCGACACGCCG